>NZ_JBNHER010000296.1:0-18012 GCF_050015975.1 Dapis purpurea BLCC-M126
CTGGAGATAGATACAGCCTTAGCGTGGTTTTCTGTACAGTTGCTACTCAAACCCCGGTTTGCTGAAAAAGTCTTTTGGTAAAGCTAGGAGTCAGGAGAAATGGAAATCATATCAAATCCGGTTCAACAGTTGTCATTGGGACGATAGGAAGCAACTTCAGGGGTGCACGGAGATTGCTTCCTTCCACTCCGTTCCAGTCGCAATGACTACAACAACTAATTATCCGGATTTGATATTAGGTTACAGCTATTTAACGATAGAAATTGTTTAACCTATTTACCATGTTATTCCTGATAAATAAAACTGCCACATCCCAATAGCGATCGTCTGCATCTTTAATATCACACTTTATTTTCCATTCTCCATCATCTACAACAGGCATTATTGTTAATGCTGTTGCTTTGTATTTCTGCTTTGCTCCGCAGTTAAATCCGGCAATAACTGCAGTCCATTCTGACGCTGGATATCCGGTTTTAATTGTGGGATTACCATTTACCTGATAAATTTGATATTCCATGGGTTTTTGAGTTGTCTCAGTTGTATCAGTGGTTGATAATGTGTCTGTTTCACCCTCACTAGTGGTTGACGTGGTATCAGTTCCACCAGTTGTTGAGGTGGTGTCCGTTGCATTAGTGGTTTGGGTTGTTTCACCCTCACCAGTTTTTGAGCTGGTGTCCGTTGTCTCAGTAGTTTGAGTTGTATCACCCTCACTAGTGGTTGATGTGGTATCAGTTCCACCAGTGGTTTGAGTTGTTTCACCCTCACCAGTTGTTGATGTGGTGTCTGTTGTCTCAGTAGTTTGAGTTGTATCACCCTCACTAGTGGTTGATGTGGTGTCTGTTGTCTCAACTTCATCAACTTGAATCAATTCATTAATTTCTTCTGGAGACAACACTCGGTCGTAAATCCGTAGATTAGCAACTTTACCATGATAGAATAACGTACCAGAATCACAACCCAATCTCACCATAGCAACTGAACCTATTGATTTGTTTTTACCCGTGCCACTCTGCCAGAGACTACCATTCTGATAAATTTTCATCTCACCTGTAGCAACATTCTTTGTAAATACCCAGTGAGTCCATTTATCTTTAAAATCAACCGCCTGAGATAATTTATCTATTCTGTCATAACTGTCATCAGAAGTAGTTGTATTTCCACAATCAAAATAAATTTTACTATCTGACCAAGGTAAATGAATATTAACCACTCTGTGATTACTTTGATCGTATGCAACTATTATAGAATTTGTCTTGGGTAAAGACTTACCGCCATGTGCCCAAAAACTAATTGTAATTTCATCACTTTGAGGAATAGCTGCTGTAGGCAGTTCAATATAATCATCTACTCCATCAAAGTTTATACAGTTACCAAAGCGCGAGTCAGCTACAATTTCAGGATTACCATTAACTTTGCCATTAAGCTTTTGGCCTGAAGCATCAACAACTTCTTTTTCCTTAGCAGCATTTTCCACAATTTCATTCAGTGGCAAATGCAGTTGTAAACCACGATTTATATCCATCGGTGGAGGTGTTTGATCTACCTTGATACATTCCTTAATTTCTTCAGGAGATAATGGTCGGTTATACAACCGCAGATTCGACATTTTGCCCTGAAAATAAATTGGAGATTTAGCGTTTTGAGTATTGCCAAGATAGTTTTTGGTTCGATTAACAGTATTGGGGATCGCTAGCAACCCTTCCCCTACTTGTTGACCATTTTTATAAATTTTGGCATTCCCTAATTGATCTACTGTTGCTGCTAAATGAAGCCATTGATTGTTTTCGAATATTTGATTAATGACTAACTCTTTTCTCTGTGAACCAAGATATACCACTAATAATATCGAATTGTTGACATAATGACTAAAAATGATATTATCCTCGGTAGGACCATTGGCAAAGTCAATTATTCTTGAGTAATTTTTAAACTTGCTGGAGTAACACCAAGCTTCTACAGTAAAACCTTTTGAATAATCAATATTCATTTCCGGCATTTGGATATTATCATCTACCCCGTCAAAGCTTAAACAATTGCCAAATTTCGAGTCGGCGACAACTGTTGCACCACTCACTTTACCATTGAGTTTTGCTGTTGAGATATCAAGTACTTCTTTTTCCTTAGCCGCATTTTTGACGATTTCATTCAGTGGCAGATGCAGTTGTAAACCACGATTTATATCCATCGGTGGAGGAGTTTCATCTACTTTCATACATTCGTTAATTTCTTCTGGAGACAACACTCGGTCGTAAATCCGCACATGAGCCATCTGCCCTTCAAAAGCTTGGTTGACATCAAATCCTCCTGCCAGCTTATCCTGTTCTTGACCTAGTATGAGTGCCCCTCCAGAATTAATTTTCTTTCCTTTACTCAGAGTTCCAGAGTCTTTCTCTTCCCCATCTTTATAAACCTTTAATTGTCCGTCGCTGCTATTCCAACTAAGTGCTACACAATGCCATTTACCATCATTCAAAACAACTTCTGTCTGCTTTGTCACCGCTGTAATTTCAGGTATGAGTTTTCTAATGTCAAACAATATAAAGGCATTACTTGTTTCTGAATTAGCATAGGAAACAGGTGTTCCTGCTTTTGTGGTATTGTTTGATTTAACCCAACATAATACTGTAAGTGTTTCTGAGGGGAAATTGGGCATGGGATTAATAATAATATAATCATTATTCCCATCAAAGTTTAAGCAGTTACCAAAACGATCGTCTGCTACAACTATTGGTTTTCCATTGACCTTGCCATTGATTTTTGCTACTGAGATATCAACAACTTCTTTTTCTTTAGCCGCATTTTCGACAATTTCATTGAGTGGCAAATGGAGTTGTAAACCACGATTTATATCCATAGGTGGAGGAGTTCCATCTACTTCCATACATTCATTAATTTCTTCTTTTGATAACGCTCGGTTATACATCCGCAGATGCGACATTTTGCCATGAAAAAAGGCATCATTAGGCCAGTTACTATCGCCAATATAGTTTTTGGTGCGATTAATATTATTTGGTAGATGTACTAAACCACTCTGTACTTCTTCGCCATTCTTATAGATTTTGCCACTACCTGAGCCATCAACGGTTACTGTTACATAAAGCCATTGGTTCAACTCTAGCATTCCATCTGCTTTAATCCTGTTCTGAGTAGCACCTTGATAAACATCTAAGACTACATTCTTAGTAGTACCTTCATTAGCAAAAAGAATGTTGTCGTTACTTTGAGCATTTCCAAAGTCAATAATTCTCGACCAACTCTTGAAGTTCTCATAATACACCCAAGCTCCTACAGTAAAACCTTGAGAATAATCAACATTCATTTCTGGCATTTGGATATAATCATCCACTCCGTCAAAGCTTAAACAATTGCCAAGGTGTGAGTCTGCTACAATTATTGGTTTTCCATTAACTTTACCATTAACTTTTGCTGCTGAAACATCAACAACTTCTTTTTCCTTAGCTGCATTTTCGACAATTTCATTGAGTGGCAGATGCAGTTGTAAACCACGATTTATATCTATCGGTGGAGGATTTTGATCTACCTCCATACATTCGTTAATTTCTTCTTTTGATAACGCTCGGTTATACATCCGCAGATGTGACATTTTGCCATAAAACAATTCATCTGGCCAATTACTTTTACCAATATAGTTTTTGGTACGATTAATCTTATTAGGGAGATTTATAGATCCACTCCCTACTTCTGTACCATTATTGTAAATTTTAGTGTTCCCCGATCCATCAACTGTTACTGCCAAATGTAGCCATTTGCTCAACTCTAGCTTTCCATTTGCTTTTACCCTGTTGGAAGTTGTTCCTTTAAAACTATCGAAACATAGATTGCTTGTTGTAGCTTCGTTAGCAAACACAATGTTGTCATTTGGAATACCATTGCCAAAGTCAATAATTCTCGACCAATTCTTGAAGCTGTTATAGTGTACCCAAGCTTCTACAGTCAAACCTTGGGAATAGTCAATATTCATCTCAGGCATTTGGATATAATCATCCACACCGTCGAAGTTTAGACAATTGCCAAAACCTGGGTCGTCTAAAATTTTGGGATTACCATTGACTTTACCCTTGAGTTTTGCTGGAGAAACATCAACAACTTCTTTTTCTTTGGCTGCATTTTCGACTATTTCATTGAGTGGCAGATGCAGTTGTAAACCACGATTTATATCTACAGATGGAGGAGTTCCATCCACTTTCATACATTCGTTAATTTCTTCAGGAGATAACACTCGGTCATAAATTCGTAGATGAGTAACTTTACCATCATAAAATGCATCACTAGCACCAAACTTCAGTTGAGTAATTGAAGTTATTGGTTTATTTTTACCTGTACCATTATGCCACAAACTACCATTGAGATAGATACTCATCTCCCCTGTGGTAACATTCTTCGTAAATGTCCAGTAAGTCCATTTATCTTTAAAATCAACAGCCTCAGCTATTTTGCTTATTCTGTCACCACTGTTATCAGAAGTAGTAGTATTTCCACAATCAAAGTGAATTACATTTCCCCAAGGTAAATGAATATTCACCATATAATGATTATATTGATTTACTGCCCAAAGAATAGTAGTGGCTTTAGGGAGAGATGTGTCACCATTTGCCCAAAAACTAATTGTGATTTCACCAGTTTGAGGAATAGCTGTTGTAGGCAGTTCGATATAATCATCCACTCCATCAAAGTTGATACATTTACCAAAGCGATCGTCTGCTACAATTTCAGCTTCTCCATGAACTTTACCCTTAAGTTTTGATGCTGATACATCAACAACTTCTTTTTCTTTCGCAGCATTTTCAACTATTTCATTGAGTGGTAGATGTAGTTCTAAACCACGATTTATATCTACAGATGGAGGAGTTCCATCCACTTTCATACATTCGTTAATTTCCTCTGGAGACAAGACTCGGTTATACATCCGCACATGAGCCATTTGACCCTCAAAAGCCTGATTGGCATCAAATCCTCCTGCAACTCTATCCTGTTCTTGACCTAATACCAGCGCCCCACCGGAAGAAATGTTTTTTCCTTTGCTTACAGTTCCAGAGTATTTCTCTTCCCCATCTTTATAAATCTTTAATTGTCCGTCACTACTATTCCAACTCGCTGCTACACAATGCCATTGACCATCATTAAAAGCGATTCCTGTGTCCGCTGTAACATTCAAAACATGGGGTATGAGTTTTCTAATCTCATACAGCAAGAAAGCATTATCTGTTTGAGAATTAGCATAAGCAAAAATTGTTCCCGCTTTTACTGTATTGTTCGATTTAATCCAACACAATACTGTAATTGTTTTTGAAGGGAAATTGGGCATTGGGTTAATGATAATATAATCATCATTCCCATCAAAGTTTATACATTTACCAAAGCGCGAGTCAGCTACAACTATTGCACCATTGACTTTACCATTGAGTTTTCCTGCTGAAACATCAACAACTTCCTTTTCTTTGGCAGCATTTTCGACTATTTCATTGAGTGGCAGATGCAGTTGTAAACCACGATTAATATCCATCGGTGGAGGTGTTCCGTCCACTTTCATACATTCGTTAATTTCTTCTGGAGATAACACTCGGTTATACACCCGCAGGTTTGACATTTTACCGTGAAAATATCCTGTTCCTGACCAGTTACTCAGACCAACATAGTTTTTGGTGCGATTAACATTATTGGGGATAGCTACCAACCCTCCCCCTACTTCTTGACCATCCTTATAAACCTTGGCATTTCCTGACTCATCAATTGTTGCTGTTAGATGGAGCCACTTACTTACTTCAAGTATCCCTTTTACTTCAATAGCTTTTCTAGTCGAACCAACAAATACAACTAATAATCCATCATTTGTTGTAGTATGATTGCCAAAAATGATATTGTTTTTACTAGGACCGTTAGCGAAATCAATAACTCTTGATTGGTTCTTGAAACTGTGATAATACACCCAAGCTTCTACAGTAATACCCTTTGAATAGTCAAAATTCATTTCTGGCATTTGGATATAATTATCCACTCCATTAAAGCTCAAACAGTTACCAAAGCGATCGTCTGCTATAACTGTTGCACCATTGACTTTACCATTGAGCTTTCCTGGAGAAACATCAACAACTTCCTTTTCCTTGGCAGCATTTTCCACTATTTCATTGAGTGGCAAATGCAGTTGTAAACCATTATTTATATCTATAGGTTTAGTTTGAGGAGTTGCATCAATTGGACTTGTAGAGCTAGTATTGCTAGCAACATAAATATCATGTAAATCGTTAGGTGTTACACCTTGAATCTTTTTCTGTTTGAAGCTAAGAGTAATAGACACATAACGTTGATTAGTTGGTAACTCAAACAAACCTAGTCCCGTATCTGTACCAAAAGAAGTACCAGGGTTTGGTGGAGTTGGACAGAACTCTTGTTTGCCTTGAGAGTTTTTACCAGAAATAGTTTGAGTAGCTGCATCTAGGAACACCCGAGCATTATGGCCTTTACCAAGAGTTCCACTGTTGAATAATTTCCAATCACCTAAGTTAAGTTCACTACCATCTAGAGTTTTTGCTGTGACTTTTATAGTTGTATATCCAGCTTTGCTACCGTTGAAGAATCTTGATATGGCCAAATAGGTGTCACCAGACGTTGCACCATCAGTTGCTTTGTCACCTGCTGCGGAAGCTTTGTATTTACTAAAATCTAGGGTGACAGAATAGTTATTTTCTTTTCCTAAAGTTCTGATTAGAGGCATAGTAGCAGTGATGCCTTTTACTTTGCCCGTTAAGCTAAAATTATTCTCTATTTCCCCCGAGAGAAATCGATTTTCCGTAACGGGATTACCACCATCTGGCTTTCCTCTCCAGCCACGGTTATCATAGTCTATTTGATTATAAGTAATACCTATTGTACCACCTAAACCATCAGGGACTTCTACTGTTTTGCCAAATCCTGGGTAATTATAACCAGTAGTATTCCAGAATGTAATATTTTTAGTAGCGACTTCAGACACTAAATTATTCTCCTTTTTTCTTGATTAATCAGCAATTTACTAGGGATATTAATCATCCTTTGATTGTCTGAAAAAATATACAATCCAGATGATTTTGGAGTTTTGTCTATACAATAAATCTCAAGTTTATGGATGCACTAATTCAATATTTCTTAATACTGAATCCTACCACTTATTCAATTATTAATATAATTAAATTTTATGAAGGATTATTGTTAAGTTTTCTGTTATTAATAGGCGATCGTTTCTTCTATACTCATCTACTAATAGCAAATCTAAATAGATAGTTACACTCAAAAAGGGAATAGGAAGGGAAAAACCTGACTGTAGCTTGCTAAACTCTTCCCTTACTTTTTTTTATAATTAATTTATAATTAAGTTATTGACTATATGTACAAAAAATAGTAAGTAAGAGATTTAGTGTTATGGCCTTAAAAAGTTTTAATGAATATGCATCAAAATCAACAATTTTTCTCTACTCAAAAAAGATTTGAATATTCACATTTGATATATTTCAATATCAAGATTTTTGCTGACTTTAATGATACTTTGTTCTGGAACTTTTTGCCAATCGTCTGCAAATAAAGGTTCGGAAGCTACAATTACAGAGTTAGGAAATTTAGGAGAATTTTTTAACCAATAAAGACTTGGTGGAATTGTACCTTGAGCAAATCTTGATGCAACTAATTGATGTCCGTCTGTAATAATTGTATTTGCCAAAAATCTAACTTGATTTTCCTGAGATATTTCTGTTAAAACCATTAATATACCGTGTAAAGCTTCTTTAAAATCACAGTTAATTCTTTCAATAATTTCATTAATTAGCAAAGCAAAAATATGTTCAGAGTCTGTATTACCTTTAATCAATAAATATGGCAGTTCTTGCAGATAATCCCGTATTTGTTTATAAAGAGTAAATCGGAATTTATCAATATAGCCATTGTGAATAAATAGTATATTTTTGTAATTAAATGGCTGACAGTTACTAATATCAATTGCTTGACCAGGAGTTGCACTTCTGACATAACCTAGAATACAGTTTGATTCTATATAACGACCAAGACTCTTGAGATTTATATCATTCCATATTGGCTGGATATTTTTATAAGTAAAAGGTAAAATCTGTTTTTGAGTATGATACCAACCTAGCCCAAAACCATCAGCATTTAGTAATGCTTCCTGCATTTCTTGGGGTTTATAACCTTGAACTATTAATGAGTGTTCTGGTTGACTAACAATTGAGTCTAATAAAATTGGTTCACCAAGGTAAGCTAATAATCTACACATATGAATTTTGGATTTTCTGTTTCAGTCTACATATTAGCAATTTGATTATCATAACATTTTTATCAGCAATATAATCAATGCCAAACTAATTCAGCCAGATTAAATGATTTTTTTCAATCAATTACATTAAACTCGTTAATTGGCAGGAAAATGTTTACATTAATTGTGCTTCTGCTTATGGTCGTTCTTTCATTAATGGATAATGGATGATTTGGTTAAAACTGTAAGGGAATTGAATATAAAGGAAATATTATTTCTTTAATAGAGTAATACATCAATTAAAAATGATTTAAAATATCTTCTATTTTTTTGAGAAAAATTGCCCACCAAGTTGGAAAAGGTGGGATATAGAAAACTAATAAAATTGAGCGATTGCTATCGACTTTAAGACGGTATAATTATTTTCTAATAAACAGCGATAGCAACCACTTAGCGGATTTCTGATTATTTTTAGATATCTTATCCCTAGTTTTTTTGTTTAAACGAAATTCTTCTGATTGTTTGATAGCAGAAGCACTCCTTTTAGATATTGATTTGGCAGATTTATTCAGTGCTTTCAATAAATCTTTTTCTTTGATAGGTCTTGTATATGCTTTGAATAAATCTTTTTCTAAACTCATTGCTTTTACGTTACTGAAACTCAACAATATTTATTTTACAAGGAAATAGAGAAAAAGCAGAGTGTGGGAAGTATTAGAAGTGTGGGGGGTGTGGGGAGTTTAGGAAGGGTGAGCAGATGGTGAATGTAGATACCTAAATTTTACCTTTTTCCCCTGTTCTATTTCTCAATTTCCTGACTTCTGACTCCTGACTCTATTACCAAAACTTCCACTTTTGCCAAAGATAGCAAATGGGTTCTATAAATGTTTTTTTCTTGTTCCCCTACTCCCGAAAAGTAGTAGACAATTGATAAAAATTACAATATAATACAAATAATACAAAAACAGTTGCATAAGTGGACAATATATTCAGATGGCACGACTAAATCAAATCATCGCCATAGAAAAAGGAATCAAAAGTCGGTCAGTGCAGGAACTAGCAGAAGCTCAAAAAGCTTTGCAGAAACCTGCTTTACTTTCCGGTATTTCTCGAACCTATCGCCCTAAAGATGAGGAGGGAGAACAACTCCCACCAGAGTCGAAAAAGGTGGAGGTTAAAGCAGAAGAAATTATCCGCAAGACTGCCGAGGTATTAACAAAGTTGTTGGATGTGACAGCAACCAAAGATTGGACAAACTGTACCGCCCGCGCTGATGTGGTTGTGGATGGTCAAACTTTGTTGACTCAAGCTCCAGTTAGTTATCTGCTCTTCCTAGAAAAGCAGTTGACAGACTTACGCGCTTTTATCAAAAAGTTGCCAGTTTTGGATGCTGCAGATACTTGGAATTTTGACCAGTCTTCCGACTGTTGGGCAACGGAACCAGTTCAAACACTGCGGACTTTTAAAACTCCCCGCAACCACGTTAAGGCAGAAGCAACAGAACATCACCCCGCACAAGTCGAGGTGTATTATGAAGATGTGACTATTGGGTATTGGCGCACGGTAAAATTTTCTGGCGCGTTGCCTGCACGTCGGGTTAATGAAATGTTGGAAAAGTTAGAAAAGCTGTCTCAAGCTGTTAAGTTTGCTCGTGAAGAAGCCAATAATTCTGAAGTAGAAGAGCAAAGAGTAGGAGAGCGTATTTTTCAATATTTATTTCAATAATTAGTTGTCAAAATTTATAGTTTGAGTTATTATTAAATTGGAGTACAAATTCAATCTCAAACTTTAATTTAAACCGTACAAGTATTATAGTGTCAGTTCGATTCTGACCTTCGTTTGATAAACGAAGTAGCCCAATGGGAAGAGGCGATATATTGTACAATCTCAAGATTAAGCTATTACTCCAAGCTTAATATTCATCACTGTCGCGAGAACAACTTTCGAGGAAAAATGTTATTGAGATGCAGGCTCGTATCCTGCTCCTGGCTCCAATTTGTATATGATTTTATATGCCGGGATAGCTTAACTGGGAAAGCACAATGATACTAAACTAAAACCGAGGATTAAAAGCGATCGCGTGTGCAATTCAGTGATAACAACGAAGCCCCAGGATAGGACAGACCTTGGGGCTTCACCTTTTTTTTCCTCTACTTATTCTTTTCCATAGTCTTTTGCGACATTTTCAACCGTGTTTTTCTCGGCAGAAAAGGCACGACCCAATTAAGCATGAAACTTAATGATGGCTCATTGATTTTAACTAAATCTCCTTTCATCATAGCATTATAGCCACACTCGGCGACAGACTTCGGTGATGCTGCGTTATCCCACATTGAGTTTCCTTCAAGATTTCCTGCTGCTACAAAACCAGTGGCAACTGCACCAGGACAAAGAGCGGTTGAGGTGACATTCGTATCAGAAAGTTCTTGGGCAATAGCCTGAGAAAATGAAACGACGAAAGCTTTTGTTGCATAATAAACTGCCTGTAACGGACCTGGAAGAAAACCTGCAGTTGATGCAACGTGCAAAATCTTGCCAGAATTTCGGCTAACCATCCCTTGCAAGTACAGATGGGTTAAGTTAACTAGAGAGACCATATTAACTTGCATCATTGCTTGGTCTTTTACCAGATCCCGTTCATGGAATTTCCCGTGACCGCCAAAACCAGCATTATTAATCAAGATATCTATTTGTATCCCTGCTGCTTCAGTTGCTGAAAATATATTGTCAGCAGAATTAGGTTGCGCTAAGTCAGCGACAATGACCGTTGCTTTTATACCGTAAGCATTTTCTAGTTCTGATTTCAGTTCGTTAAGAGGGCTTTCACGACGAGCAACCAATACTAGGTCTCCTCCTTTTGCTGCATGGAGTCTAGCGAGTTCAGCTCCTATGCCGCTTGATGCACCTGTTACTAATGCAGTATTACCCATAATTGTCTCCTTATTTTTGAATAGAGTGTTTTTATTTTATGATGATGTTATATCAAATCTGCTTGCTTCAGAGTATTATAAGAAACCGGGTTTGTGGGAGGTAAATATTATATACTGGGGCATTTAAAACAAACCCGGTTTCTGAGATTTTTTTATACCGATACTACCGGATTTGATATTATTATTCACAAATATTCTAGGACTTAGGTATAAGTCAGGAAAAACTAGGATTTGAGATTGCTTCCCTGTAGGTCGCAATGACGAAAATACCTTGTACTGTATAAGTCCTATATTCATTATAACTAACTAATCATTCTTCTCCAGACCCAATCATAAAAGCGATCGCCTCCCCATTTCCGAACAAAGAGCATGGGTTTTGCTAACTTTCCAGCCACATAGAGCGTTTTGGGATGATTAGCTTTAATTGCTTTAGAAATTGTATTTGCTATTACTGAGGGTGGTGACATATTATTAGGATTTGTCTGTAAATTTTGGGAGAGTTTGGCGATCGCATTAGCAATCTCCCTGTATGGCCCCTGACCAGATCGCTTGAGCATGGGTTCGACATAGACATCACCAAACTCCGTTGCAATAGCTCCAGGCTCAATAATAATGACATCAATATTAAAAGGCTTGGTTTCAAAGCGCAAACAATCACTCCAGCCTTCAAGGGCGTGTTTAGTCGCAATATACCATGCACCTAGTGGAACATAGACTTTGCCTCCTGCGGACGAGACGTTAACGATTTTGCCTGCTTTCTGCTTGCGCATATAAGGCAGCACTAACTGAGTCAGACGAGCTAATCCGAATAAATTGACCTCGAACTGATAACGCGCATCATCTATGGTAGTTTCTTCTACAGAGCCGTAAATAGCAAAACCAGCATTGTTGATTAGAATATCCACGCCACCATGTTTCTGCTCGATCTGCTCAACTGCTGCAACTACTTCATCGTCTTTGCTAATATCCATCTTGATAGGGATACCTCCTAATATCCTGATGTCTTCCATTTTTTCGACACGTCTAGCTGCTGTATAAACGGTGTAGCCTTCTTTAATCAACTTGTTGGCGGTTTCTTTACCCATTCCTGATGATGCTCCAGTAATGAGAACTGTTTTCTGGCCCATTTTTGTTTCCTCAAAATAAATGATATAGAATGAATATTCGTTATTAGAGACAAAAAAAATTATTCAGCTTTCAATCCATCCCAACAAGATAGGGCTGTCATCTCCCTTTGTCTCGATTATGTTTTAGTAATAAGAACTGTTTTCTGGCCCATTTTTGTTTCCTCAAAATAAATGATATAGAATGAATATTCATTCTTAGAGACAAAAAAAATTATTCAGCTTTCAATCCATCCCAACAAAATTGGGCTGCTATATCCCTTTGTTCGTCAGTAATTTCTACTCTTCCTGACAAATGGAGCTTGGCTATACTAACTACTGTCCCAAATATAAGAGAAAGAATAAGCTGAATATTCATTTTCTTGAGATAACCAGACTCAATCCCTTCTGTAAAAAATCCAGCTAAAGGAGCCAAGTATTTGTTACCTACCTCTCTAGCCTCCTCAGATATTAGGGGAGAGGTGGAACATTGCTCAAAGAATGATAACTGCATTGGTTTTAATATGAGATAGTTAAAGACATTTCGCCATATTAGGAGAAACCTCTCTTTATAGGGACTCTGGATTTCATAACCACGAAAGGCTACATCAAATATCTCTTTTTTTACATTGAGATACAGATGATTAATCAGGGCTTCTTTACTAGAAAAGTAATTATATATAGCCCCAGCAGACACTTGAGAACGTTTGCTAATCTGAGACATAGGAGTAGCATGGAGGCCATTCTCAGCGATTAGCTCCATCGTGGCATCCAAAATGCGCTGCTTTTTGTCTTTAGATTGAATATTCATTCTATTATGGTATTTAATTTTTTTTGTTTTGTCAATAGTATATTAAAACTAATACGCAAAAGTTAAAAATCAAAATTCAAAAAAATATGTACGTTGCTAATCCGACAGCTTTCCTATCTACATCGCACTATATCAAGTCTCACTCGGCAAAACTCTGAACGGTTGATTATTGCTTTCCCATATTCGCAGATGGGAGTAGAGTTGTGTTCCCTGAAAGTAAACTGCTTCATAGGCAAGACGCAAGTTACGCTCAAGACTACTAGGTTCAACTTCAGTAGCTTTGTTAGATCCAATAGTTTTTCGTAAACCAAAGGATAAAATTTCTACTAAGTCGTGGCCACAACAAATTTGCCAAGAGTCGCGATCGCCATTTCTTTTATCAATCAGTTGCTGTTGCAAATCTTCGTCTTTTAATGAAAAATCTTGAGATTTATTCTTAACTTCACGAATAAATTTAATCTCGTCTATCCTCAAATTCTTTTCATCAATGAACTTGCTAAATGTAATGTTCTCGAAAGTTAAATCTAGTCTATCGCAAAGAGATATCCAACGCAAGTAACCTATGGGCACAGCACTTTCAAGTATTACTAATCTTATATCTTGGTTAAATTGAGATATTTTTTCTTGGGAAGCAAACTCAGAAACTACCTTATCAAAAGCGGGAGAATTAATGAGCATTGTTTCAAGATCGTGGCTATCAGTGTAAAGTAAGTTGGCACTTTTTTGGTATGTTGGAGGAGTGAGGCGATCAAAGTCAGCATCAACAATTGCCAGAACACCCTGAAAGTTTGATTCTTCTAATATTTTGAGAACAGAAATAACACGCTGTTTACTAGAAGGCTTCCCTGAAATAACAACTAACTCGCATTCTGATTTTTCTACAAAACGCTCATAAAAAATTTTGTCTGAACTACCTTCTACTAATAAAAGTGTTTGACTTTTGTAGACATCTCGCAGTAAACGAACTTTAGTAGCATCTGCCTCAACTGAACGCAAATCTCTCAAATTTCTCACTTAATCTGGCCTCTTTAATTCAACTGTTAAATCCCAACGATCCTGAATAATATCGGGCGAGTGAGTAGCCATTAAAATATCTATGTCTGCAAGTTCAGTAATTTCCTTTAAATCTTTTAAAAATTCAATCTGCCATGCCACATGAAGAGAAAGTTCAGGCTCATCAATTAAAACTAATGAGTTAGGTTCAGTTTTAAATAGTAATTCATATAAAAGAACTAATTCATGTTGTTCGCCGGATGAAAGATCGCTAGGCGAAAGTTCTTGGTTATGCTCTGTTGTAAATACAAATCCCTTTTGTTTACTAAAATTTATTTCTTTATAAGAATAAGCAAATTTTTTATTTATAATTCTCCTCATGAGGTAGATTTTTTTTGCAGTTTCAGCAAATACATTTAACTTTTTTTCTACATCCTCAACATATACTGACAAAACATTTTTAGTGCTTTCATCTATGTCTTGGGGATGAATTTTAAATTCTGAGTCTTCTTCTTTATCTAGAAGTCCTATTTCTATAAGATGAGAACGAGTTGACTCAAGCTCATCTAATTGTTGGCGTAGTTGTTCGTTTGTAACATTTATTGATGGCTGCTGTTTGACAATTCTGAATGGAAATGTTCTATCAAGAGATTGGGATGTTCTCCCGTACTCCCTAAATTGATCCTGCATAAGTTTAGCAAGTTCATCAGAGTAGGCTTTAGCAGTAGATTGGGTTGAAGAAGAAAGATTAGGACCAGAATTTAAGCGCTGTGATTCAATTAAACGAATATGAATAGAATTTTGAAACTTTTGCAACCATTCACTTGCAGCACCCGTCGGGGTTATGAGAGAGGAACGTTTTTTCCTTGAAGAAGAATAACTAAGAGAAAGTTTTTCTGATTCTAATGTTTGTGTTTTATTTAAGAAAAAAATCTTTTTTTCCTTATCTGAATCCTTAAACTCTTTGACAATTTCTATAATTTCATCATTATCTAATTCAATCTTAAATTTTTTAAATGGTATCTTTCTCAACTCAAAGTATCTATAATTAAAGAAGCCATTCAAAATTCTCAATATTGCTGTTTTTCCAAAGCCGTTTAGACCATGAATAACAGTAATTCTCTCATCCCTATTTAAGGGAATTACATGGTCAAAAATCCCAAATAAGCCATCAACAGAAATTTGTTTAATTCTCATATTAACTGGGAATTATAAGCATTAGCTTAACTTCTTGATTTTAATTTTTATCGCCCTAAAAAAAGTAGAACATTTTCTGCCAAAATTTAATCTAATATTTCTAAATATTACCACTATAATTATTAACCTAAATACTTACACTCCTGACTTTTCAATAGAACTCTCAATTAAAGTAGATAATGCCTGTTGAGCATAATTAGCACCTCCAGAATATCCTTCAATAGTAGCCATCAAACTTGCCCCTCCAATTAGAAGTAAATATTGTTGAGAAAATGATTCTGAATCTTTGACTCCGACTTCTTCAGCTAATTCCTTAATCTGCATCCGAATAGACTCTCTAACTCCTACCGATACATTATGGGCAGGATGAGAAGCATCGGCTATTTCCAGTACAGCATTAATAAAAGGACAGCCACGAAAATCTGGACTTGCGTACCACTCCCGCAACACATCAAAAGTTGCTAGTAATCTCTCCTTAGCAGTATTACCGCGATCGCGCACTGCCGTTTCAAACCAAGTTAACCATTCTTTGGCCCGGTGTTTCATTACTGCTTCTATCAGTTCGTCTTTTGAGGTGAAATGCCGATAAAGAGTTCTTTTGGCCACGCCGCTAGTGGCAATAATCTCATTAATACCTACATTTTGAATCCCCTTTTGATAAAAAAGTTGGGACGCAGTTTCTAATATTTGCTGGCGAGGATGATTAGAGGATTTCATTTTCATTAAAAGTAGACAAAGTTGTCTCTATAGATATATACTATGAAAAAAGTAGACAAGTCTGTCTACTTGCTTAGTAAATTAGGGATTTGATGGATGGAATTTACAATTTATAACCTAGAAACAGTACCAGAAGAGTCTAAACAAGCATTAGCTCATGCTCAAGAAACCTTTGGTTTTATTCCTAACCTAGAAGGAATTTTGGCTGAAGCTCCAGCTTTGTTAAAAGGCTCAGTTACATTATGGGATTTATTTGAGACGACAAGTTTTACAGAGGTTGAACGACAGGTGATTTATCTAACGGCAAACTATGAAAATAGTTGTGATTATTGTATGGCTGCCCATTCTGGATTAGCCAAAATGATTGGAATGTCTCAAGAAAATGTTGAAGCTCTGAGAAATGGTACGTTAATGCCAGATAAAAAATTACAAGCATTACGTCATTTTACTCAACAAATGGTACAAGCTCGTGGCTGGGTTAAAGATAGTGAAATTGAAGAATTTATGGCAGCCGGATATAGTAAACAGCAGGTATTAGAAGTGATTTTAGGTATTGCAATTAAGGTAATGCACAATTACACTAATCATATTGCTAAAACACCTTTAGATAAACAATGTGACATCCTCCCGACGCTGACCTGATGGTACAGCGCGGGCTTCCAAACCTCACAGTTTGGCATTCCTAGTTTTTCTTTTGCGAGGTTTCGCCTCTGACCTAGACGGAGGCAACTCCGTCCCTGGCAGACCGACTGCATAGGCGTTTTCTCTTCCCCAGAGTCCCTGGGTACTAAGTTCTTCTAGACCACGCAACCTGATTACTTCTGATGCTGCATGATCTCTGTCTGTCTCGTATCCACATTCACTACATCTATGCTTCCGTTCAGATAGTTCTTTCTTTCCTGTATGTGTTCCACATTTAGGACAAGTTTGAGAGGTTCCATCAGGGTTGACACGGGCAAAATAAACTTGATGTTTCTTCGCTACCCATTCCAGGAAGTTGAGGAACTGACCAAAAGCTGCATCCAGAGTATGTTTTCTCAACATTCCTCTAGACATAGCTTTCAAGTTCAAATCCTCCACGAACACCATCCCAATACCCTCTTTGGTACAAAGATGGTTAGCCAGTTTGAACTGCCAATCTTTCCGAACATTTGCAATGTGATTGTGGAATCTGGCCACTTTTTTCCTGACCTTTTCGCGGTTTTGAGAACCCTTTTTTGTTCTGGCATACTTGCGTTGCAGTAATTCCAACTCGCGATACAACGATGTCAAAAATCGGGGTCTAGCAATAAACTCTTTATCCGAGGTTGTCAAAAACTTCTCCAAACCTAAATCAATACCTATAGCCTCTCCGTGAGGTTGAGCTTCTGGTATCGATACCTCAGACTCAATGGTGAGTACTACTTCCCACTTATCTGCCTTCCTTAACACCCTTGCTTGCTTGACCACAAACCCTTCTGGAATAGGTCGGTGCAAGTTGATGGGTATTTTTCCTAACTTAGGGAGAGTAATCTGCCAACCTGTAATCGGGTTGGTTTTGAATTGAGGGAACAACATAGACTTCATTTGCCCAAACTTCTTGAAGCGAGGAAAGCCATACCCTCTGCGTTGGAAATAATTCCAACCATCGTGCAATCTGCGAATTGTAGTTTGCAGAATTTGAGAGGGAGCTTCTCGGAGTTCTGGGAATTCTTTTTTGGCCTTGGGAAGTGCGTTTTGCTGGTTGTAGTAGGTTGGAAAAGGCTTGTTAGCTGGGATGATGTATTCTTTTGAGAGGGAACAATAGTCCAAACTGCACTTACGGGAATTTACCCAATCCTTAATTTCCCCCAAGGCGTAGTTGTACACTTTGCGAGATATTTCCAGCCAATGCAGCATAGTTTGCTCTTGGATGGGGTCGGGGTAAAGTCGGTAGCGATAGTTCATGGTCAGAGTCATACAAAAAATTCTAATATCATGTTCGGATGATCACTTATAATAAAACCAGAATCATTACAGTAGAGA
>NZ_JBNHER010000297.1:0-7733 GCF_050015975.1 Dapis purpurea BLCC-M126
GGCTTTAAACCACAATTATTTAATTAACAATTAATAATTAATAATTCGGTAATTATTTTCTCTGGCTGAGATTGCTTAAGCTGAATTAATACTTTTTCAGAAGGTTAACTGTTTGATTACCGCCTCGCAATCACAAGTTAACCTACTGCGTCATTGCGAGGGGGGTAGGAAAAGTAATTATTTTAGTTGACCCAACTGTTAATACCCCCCGTGGCAATCTTTTATGAGTTATCAAACTTTTAAATAATAAAAATTACTCAGATTACGACAGTATTTTTTTTGCCAAAATTTGCGCTATTTTTTTTACCATTGGGTCAATTTCAATAGCGAAATATCCTCCGATTTCTTTTTCCCCTAAATTAGTTAAATTAACAGTTTCTGGGTAAATATCAAATAACAGAGACGATTTTCTCATATCCTTAATTATTAACAGCACTCCATCCAAACAAACCTGGTCTTTAATATCCAGATACTGAAAAAATTCACTCTCCCAACTTACCTCAATTTTTATTCCACCTCCTGACAAATTTTCTGTAGAAATTAACTGACAATCTCCTGAAGGCACACCATAAAATAAAGGACCAGCAATTTCTTCTCCCAAACGAATAGATCTTTCTAAATTGAACTTTTTTTGCCCTTGATATTGTGCAGCAACTTTTGCCGAACCTAGATAAAACTTGAGTAGATAAAATTCTCCTGCTATTTCTTTCCCTAAAATTGTTAACGCCCTGCCATTAAGAGAAATATTAGACTTAATTTCTACTTCATCATATAGAGTAGGAGAAACATCAAGAATTAAGTCATATCCCGAACCTTCTAAGTTAATTTGATAAATTTTTCCTGTTTGTTGAATAATTCCAGTAAACATTTTAATTTTAATAATCTTTAATTTTGACTTTTAATATCAAGAAAATATTATTATATAGTTCTAAGTATTTCCTAAGAATAAGTGATAAAAAAGTTGTTGTTTGTAGTAGGAATTGAGCCACTGAAACATCTATCTAGCAGGCTAAAGCTCTACTACGATCTATAATTATAACTCCTGACTCCTGTCTCCTGTCTCCTTCTTCCTTCACCATTTCCCCATAGCTCCCCAAGCTGCCCCAGAAAAACAACCACCAATAGCACCTAAACCAGCTCCAAAAATTGTTGCAAGGATAGAAGTCCAATCTGCATCAATTCGCATAATTCCAACTAAATCTATTGACACAATTTGCGGTAAAATTCCACCTAAAATCACCCCAATAATTACTCCTAAAAAACACCCCCAAATTCCACCTAATACAGCGCCTCTAATTCCCGATAATTTATTTGATAAAGGCAAAGTTGGCGCACCTAAAATTGGTCCTAAAACAACACCCCCCATAATCCCACCCATAGCACCTACACCCATTGCCGGAATCATACTACTTATTAGTATAGATACCAATTCAACCCAAGAATTATTATTCTCATTCAGACTTTCCTGAAACACAAAAACTCCTGCTAAAATTCCCCCGATAACTGTTCCTAAAAAAGCACCCCAAATAGCACCTAAAAATAAACCTCGTCTACCCCAAACTCGCCCGGTGGTAGGCAGCGCTAAGGGTGGTTTGAAAGCACTCCAAACACCTCCCCAAATAGTACCTAAAAATCCGCCAAATATAACTGCTTGTCCAAATACCCCCAGGCGGTTGCTTATTCCATAAACAGCGCCACTAATGGCAGCAGCAATAAACCCTCCCCACAGCGCTCCGGTTAAACCTAAACTGCCAGTTGATATCCCCACAGGAATAATATATTGCCAGGCGATCGCGAAAAAACCTCCCCACAATATTCCCATTATCACTCCACCCAAAACAGCAATGCTACCTTTAATTATTCCTAATACCAAACCTGATACTGCTGCTGCACACAATATTCCCCAAAAGGCACCAAAAATAGCATCTTGGGCAATGCCAACAATACCATTGCCACCGCCTGGCAAGGGAATTATTGGAACTGAAGGCGGTTTAAATTTGATAGAAACAGGGGTTAGTAAGGGTTGATATTGCCCCATTTTCCGAGGTATGATAATTGGTTTGGGTGGTGCTGGTTTTTTAGGGAGATTAGTTTTTTGTGTCGCTAATGATAAGAGTTTCCGCTTTTTGAGCGCAGGTTGTAAATGTTGCTTATTTCTGACTGCTTCCCTCGATGGAAAAGGGTCTCGTCCTTTTAATAGTTTGGTGCGTTCGCACCACGGACAAGATTTTAAGTGATTTCCATACAAATGCTGATGATTTTTCTGGCAAGTCACTAGACTATTCTCTGATTCTCGCAACGCCTGTAACCAACTTCTCGTATCTGGGCGCAACCCTGGATCTTCATATCCTAATTCAAAACACTCAATTAATAATTGTTGTATGCTGGGATGCAAAATTTTCCAATCTGGTGCAAGTGGTGTCGGGCGATAGGGAACTCGCTTTTTACTGTAGGGAAAATGACCTACTTTAATTCGCGCTTCGAGAGTGGGAGGTTCGCCTCTACCTTTGTACACTCCGGCAAAAGGGTGAGTTCCTTCCATCAATAGTTGAAATATTAATACCCCGATCCCAAATAAGTCATGTTCGGGTTTGCGGTCAACTTCCCGGAAACTCCGACCTTGTAATTCTGGGGGTGTGAATTCTGGTTTACCCACTGGGCAACGGTAAATTTCTAGGGTGTAGGGATCGCGCACTTGAAATGAGTCGGTATCAACTAGGGTTACAAGGGCGGTATCGGTGACTAGAATATTTGATTCGTTGACATCGCCAATGGCATATCCACTATTATGTAAAGCGTTGACTGCTGCGACTAAGTTACGAGCTGTGCGGTGGAGATAACGATAGTTGAAAAGAGGTTTTTGTTCCCGACGGTTTCTAGGATTATAAAATATATGTACTGGTTCCGCTCTAGAAACACGGGGCATTAAAAAGCCAACTATTTGCTGTTTATTATTGGTAGTTCGTAATAGGTCTACAGGCCATGCGATCGCCGAATGTCCGGTTCCCATGGGTGCATCTGGTGGATGAGAGAACATTACGGTCAGTTTATCGGCATCTTCATCTGTGGGTTTATGGTAAATTTTGGCCACTAGGGATGGATTTTGTAGCACAGAATAGATACGACCTTCACCACCCCCACCAATTGGGTTTTGGGTGTCTAAGGTAATGATTTGTCCACTGAACTGACGTTGCAACCGCATGGGGTTTAGGTAAACTGCCTAAGAGTATTTTATTAGAGTATAGTATACCTTTAAATTTGGGCATTGCTGAGTAAATATATGATGTTACAAGAGTCAGGAGATAGAAAGGTTTTTTTCTAACAGAAAAAAAATATAGCAATCAGGAATTAGATATGAGAATTGAAGTGTTTCTTAAAGGAATAGATTATAGTAGTTATATTATTCATTTATATACATTTTTTCCTTCTTCTCTGTTCCCTGTTCCCTAAAAATCACCAATATCTCACAATTAAAATCATATTGCTATATTATTTGAAATTATAGTTATTCTTCTGTCAGAGTTTTATATCTAAGCCTCTATTTTTAATATTAGCAATCAGTTTTAAGTACTTCTAAATTTTTTAGGACTTACGCAATACAAGGTATTTTCCTCATTGCGACGGACAGGGAAGCAATCTCAAATTCTAGTTTTTCGTATTTCATGAGTAATATCATGTCCGGATAATTAGTGATAAAAAAACTTTCTTCTTTTTATACTTTCTTTCTCCTCTCTTCCCTCCTGACTCCTGTCTCCTGACTCCTGACTCCTCCCCCATTTATTTATAACTATTCAACCGGACATGATATAAGTCCTGTTTTTATATGAAATATGAACTATAGCAATAAGGAATGAGATGCGAGAATTTGACTATTCCCTATTCTCCGTTCCCCGTGCCCTAAAAGTCTTCCATATCTCACAACTTAAATCATATTGCTATATTATTTAGATACAATCAGGACTTAGGCAACGGTACTAATTATAGTAGGTGTATCTGGAATAATGACGAATTTATACGCTATATATAGCGGTACTGCCTAAGTCCTGACAATAACAAAAATTGGTAAAAATTAGATACTTAACATATTGTAACTTTATGAAGATTCAGTAAAGATACTGATTTATTAAATTATTTTAGGAAGGAGTATATTATAATGATCTTTAAGGAAGCAGTAATTTAAGCAGCAGTACCAAATTTTGCCAATAGGGGGTTTATTAAGTGTTAAAGAATACTAAATACTATCTATCATTAATATTATCAGGATTTTGTCTAACAATTACGACTTTTAACCAACAAGCCTATGCACTTAGCGCTACAGCTAGCACTAGCGTTAATCTCGAAAGCAATGCTTCAAAGACTGATGATGATAGTGACACAGGAAATTATACTCTGGGAAATCAAACTACAAAATGCGGTACGACAACAAGCAGTGAAGCTCAAATAACCAGGTCTTATAGCTCAACATTTAGTCAAAGAGATAAAACTGAAGAACTCAGTTTGTCCGATTCATGTTTTAATGGAAAAACTACAACAGTTGACGCTTCCTCTACCATGGAAGTAACAGACCAAAGTGGATCTTACTACGACTGGGAACTCAGTCTTACGGCAAATGTAACTAGACAGAGTGGAAGCTCATCCGGATCGGCAACTGCTCGCGGTAACGACCCACAATACATTGATGGAAATACTTTCCCTCATCAGATTTTTGAAGAGACAGTCACTTTAGAACATGGATCTTCAGTTTTTGCACAAGATGAACACGATCGGGCTAGTATGACATTTAGTCGAGGTGTAGAATTCGATGAAATCGTCAATGAAGAATTGCAAGTAGTGCAAAATCCTTTTTTCTCAATCAAGATATTGGCATCAGGACCTTCTTCAAAAACTATTCCTATTATTGAAGGTGTTAAGACAATTTCTCTACTAGATGCTATTGTCGATTTGAACCCCAATAACATTGATGGTCTTAAATTTTATAGGACAGCTTCAAAGTTAGAAGAGATCTCAGAATCAGAGTTAGAAGAGATGTTAGAAGATGAAAACAATGGACTTGGAACAGAGAGTGGTTTGAAATCAGATATATCTTTTACTTACGAGTGGGATTATTCGGGCTTCGATCTAGACTCAAACCCCAGACCAAACCCCAGACTAATTGGAGGAGGCGAAAACTTTGCTCAATCTGGTGTACCAAGAACAGTTCCAGAACCTACCTCAACTTTTGGCTTCCTCGCCCTCGGCGTAATTGGTGCAACTTCAACTCTCAAACGCAAACTTCAATCATCTAAATAGGGCTTGCTGAATAAATCTCAAAGTATTTACAGATAAAAGCTTTAGGATTTTTAGGTCTAAAAAGCTTAAAAAGTTAGGATTTTAGGGTACATAAGGCAGAAAAATCAAGGGATAATTCTTCCTCCTACCTACTCGCTCATTCCCCTTTTATTCTGACTCCTTACTCCTACCACTACCACTTATACTTTTTCAGCAAATCCTAAATAAAAAAGCTAGAACAAGTTTTATAAAAATTGCTAACGGGGAGACTAGCGCTCCCCGTTATATTATGTCCGCTTAATTAGTGATAAAAAAATTTTTTCTCCTCAAGCTTCTTTCTTCCTCCTGATATCAAATCCGGTTAATTGCACATAGAATCTGGTCATAGGATATGTGTTTATAATTTTTTCAATTACTACTTTAATAGATATCTCGCTAAATTCCCCACCCGAGAGTAGTTAGGGGTTGCTCTCCATCTTCCTATCTCCCCATCTCCCTATCCCCCCAACCATATAATAAGTATTCAACCGGATTTGATATGACTCCTGACTCCTCCCTAAATTATTTATAACTGTTCATCCGGACATGATATTACATCTGTTTTCTACACCCCATTTACCAGGGACTACCAACCATACTAAACCCAGCCCAATAATAAGGATGAGATAAATCTTTATTTCCAACATTTTCTAAAACCGATGGTAACACCACTGCACCACGCGCTTCACTTCCACTTCCTCTTAACTCCCCATCTGTAATCACCACTTTCCCTCGCAACATTGCTAACTGCGCTTGTCTTAACGCCTCTGCCTTAATTTTGGCATTATTTAAATGAGTATAAAACTCCGTCATTAACCCTAACGTTCCTTCATCACTCACATACCACAGACTTGCTAAAGCTGATTTCACACCTGCTGCTACTGCTAATCCCGCAAATCCTAATTCCGCATTTTTGTCTCCAAAAGCAGTACGACAAGCTGACAAGACCAACAAATCAACTGCAGGTTGACTCCAGCCTAACTCCCTAATTTGGTCTAACTTTATTTGTTCACTTCCCCACAACTGAATATAAGAGTTGCTAGCTATTCCCGGTAGAAAATCAGCATGAGTAGCTAAATGAATAATTGGATAAGGATAATTTTGTCGTTGAGTTAGTAGGTTATTGCGAGTGAAGTTTTCATTGAGGAACATATTACCCTGCCATAACTTTTCAGAGATAGTTTGTATCTCTATAGGTACTGCTGGTAATGCCTCTTTTTCCAGAAATTCACTGGCTCCCATTGCCAATACCTGAGTCTCTTGAAGAGGGCGATAGTTAATATCTATTAAACTCAAACTGGGAATTAAACTCAGGCTATATTTTTCAATTAAAAATTGTTGCCCATCATGTAATACTGCCACAGGTAAAGTTCGTAAACCTTCATCCATACTAAACAGTAAAGTATCGATCTGAGCTGCTTCTAATTCTGCTGATATAGGTGCGATTAACCAATTATATAATTGTTGTGCTCTCAGCATATAACTATCAGTATAACGATAAGTAGGACTTGTAACATGTACCTGTAATTCTAGGACCAATTCCATTAGTTTTTTGCGTTTTGCTTGGGGAATAGTTTTAATAATTAGCTGCCCTGATTTAGTATATAAAATGATTTGTAATTGGTCAGGATAAGAATTAATATAAACAATGGCAGATTCTTTTCCGGTTTGAGCAGCCATATCGGTTAAGATTTCTCGGATGTTTTTTCTGTTGAATAATTGTGCGTTAATATCTAGTCCCAAGTAATTAGAATATTCGTTTGTTCGGTTTTGTTCTAAGATGGTTAATACTTGGTTTGAATCGCTGGCTACTGTGAGGGGGTTGGTATTAACATTTTCAATTCTGTTTAATATTTGTTCAGTGTCAGTGGTAGTGTCGATAGATTCTTGTGTTTGATATTTAGCAGTTGGGGTGTTGGCTGTTTGGTTATTGTTACTAGGGGTTGCTGTTGAAATTATATCGGAGGTTGTGGTTGTTGATAAAGTGTTTGTTTCTAGGGAGTTTGTGGTGGTATTATTTGTGGGATTATTCAGGGTATTTGTATTATTCTGGGAATTTGTTTGATTAATAATAGGATTAATATTTGTGCTATTATTATTAGAAATTACTGAGGTGATATCTGTATTCTGATTAACTTCTGGACTTTGGATGTTGATAGATTCATTACCAAAAGTTTGATTGATTTCTCCTAGATTTTGCTGACCACCTGCGGTTTGAATATTGGTGGCATTATTGCCAGAATTTTGAGTTACATTACCAATTGTTTGTTCACCGCCTGCGGTTTGAATATTGGTAGTATTTTCACCTGCATTTTGATTAATATTTTCTGTGGTTAAATTGTCTGCTGTAGTTTGAATATTGTTAGTATTACCAGGGGCATTTTGATTAATATCTCCGATAATATTGCCTCCAGCGTTTTGAGTAT
>NZ_JBNHER010000297.1:7833-20939 GCF_050015975.1 Dapis purpurea BLCC-M126
TGTTAGCATCATTGCCAGCATTTTGATTAATATCTCCGGTAATATCTCCTCCAGCAGTTTGAGTATTGTTAGCATCATTGCCAGCATTTTGATTAATATCTCCGGTAATATCTCCTCCAGCGTTTTGAGTATTGTTAGTATTATTTTCTGCTGTTTGATTAATCTCTCCTGTGGTTTGATCTCCACCTGAGTTAATCTCAATATTGGCATCTCCTACTCCGGCATTTTGATCGATATCTTCTGTTGTAATATCTTCTGTTGCTTGTAACCTTAAGGCTCCTATTGTACCATCAGAGCTGATTTCAACATCATAAGTTTGAATTGAGCCATCTGCTGCTGTGACGTTGATTTCACCGGCGCTGGTTGTACCGATGGAGCTTAAATTTCCCGTGCCTACTTCTTCAGCGTTGATAATTATACTACCACTACTTCCTTCCGGTGCTTGTGTCGTAACATTACCTGTATTTACTTGTGCTGTTTTACTCTGAATAGTTAAATTGCCACTTTCGGTTATGCCAAAAGATGATACATTTCCTAAATTTACGCTTTCTGAGGCACTAATCTCGATGTTTCCTCCTTTTCCTGCCTCTGAGAAAGAATCTATTTCTCCTCCAGTGGCATCAATGCTGCCTGTTTCACTCTCTACTTTTATCCGGCCTCCCTGTTGCATTCCGTCGGAACGAATTCCCTGAATATTAATATCTCCGGGGCTTCTGAGGGTGATGTCTCCAGCTATGCCTTCTGTGGAAAAGCTGCTCAGGTTTCCAATGATTTCTATGCTGTTTTGACTGCGACTTTCTATTTCGATGTCACCTCCTTTTTGCATTCCTTCTGAACGAATGCTGCCTGTGTGGATGTGACCTTCTGCGTAGAGGGCGACGCTGCCTCCTTCTCCTCTTTCTGAGAAGGTTTCTATGGGTTTGGTGGCGTCTATCTCTCCTTGTCTGCTAATGATTTCTATATTTCCACCTGTGCTTGGTTTTTCTTGGTTGAGGGCGCTGGCTTCTAGTCTTCCTGTCGTTATGTTTCCTGTAGCTTCGATGATGATATCTCCTGATCCATCTGGGGAACGGGAACTAATTTTGTCAGCACTGGTATCTACCGTACTGTTTTTACTGCTAATAATAATGTTTCCTGCTGTTCCTTGGGTAGCTTCTCCTCTGGGAACAGGAATAAGGCTGAAGTTATCGTTAATTGTTATTCTTTCTCTAATGAAACCTGATGCTAAGTCTATTTGACCTGTTTCTATTGCGCCATCTGCAATAATATTGATTTTTCCTGTGTCGCCGTCGTCTGCTCCAGAATATATTCTGGCTCCTATAGTGTTAATATTGTTTCCTGCTTGAAGGGTAATATCTCTTCCTTTGCCAGGGTTTTCGGTCTCGCTGTTGGTTGATGGTTCGGAGGCAGAGATGATCTTAGTGTTCTCTATTAGGTTAATGTTATTTCCTGCTTTGAGGTTAATTGTACCTCCGTCAGCATCCGCGAAGGTGTATATGTTGTTAGCCGTGATGTTTCCACCAGGTGCTTCTATGGTGACATCACCTCCGTTGCCACCTCCTGAATAGTTAGCTAGAGTGCCACCAGATGTGTCTATGTTTCCGGTTTCTGATGTAATAGTAATTTGACCACCTTGTTTTTGGCCGTGGGAACTTATGGTGTGGTTAGTAATGTCTGTTTTTGCTTGGAGGGTGACATCTCCAGCATTGCCTCGGTTGGAAAATGATTGAATTGCTTGGGTAGCATTAATCTCTCCTTGTTCGCTGGTAATGCTAATGTTACCTCCGTCGGAGATTTCTGTTGTGTTATTGGCTTCAGAGGTAATAATTCCTGTAGTAATATTTTCTTGGGCGGTTATCTCAATATCGCCTGCGTTTCCAGTATTAGTGCTTTTGGCTGAAATAGTGCTATTTGGGGCACTCATTTCTCCTGTTTTAATGGTGATAGTTCCTCCGTTTTCTGTACCTGTGGTTTCTGTGATAATTTGACCTTCTAGTTGGAATACTTGAGTGGGGTTGATATTGATGGTACCTCCCTCTCCACTATTAGATGTAGATGCAGATATGGTGGTATTTTCCGCTATAGTGAGGTTTTGAGTGTCGATGTTGATAGTTCCAGCCTTTCCTGTGCCTGTTGTTTCAACTGTTATACTACCTTCACCGAAAATATTTATATTTTCTGGGGCAAATATCTCAATGTTACCTCCATTGCCTGTGGATGTAGTGCGGGCAGAGATAAAGCCGTTTTCGCTGAAAGTAATATTCAGGTTGGGGTCAAATTCACCTAGTTCCTCCCCTACTCCCCTATAGGGGTTGAGAGTGAGGATACCTGCGGGGGAGTCTCCTGCAGTCTCAGCAAATATTCCAAGTCTGCCTGAGATATTTAGGTCATTAGAATTGATAGTAATATTTCCTCCTGCTTCTGTGTTAGTTGCCCCTTCTAGTGCTGTGGCACTAATTGAAGCATCATTACCGATGGTGACTGTGGAAGAGTTAATTTCTATGTCTCCGGCTGCTCCGGCACTGTTTGTTTCGGCGGAGATAGCTATTCCCTCTGTCAGAGTCAAATTTTGGGCATCTATTTTTATTTCACCTGCGTTGCCTGTACCTGTGGTTTCGACCGATATTTTTCCCTCTCCTGTAATATTTATATTTTCTGGGGCAAATATCTCAATGTTACCTCCGTTGCCTGTAGATGTAGTGCGGGCAGATATGAAGCCGTTTTCGGTGAAAGTAATATTCAGGTTGGGTTCAAATTCGTTGAGTTGCTCCCCTAGTCCCCTATAGGGGTTGAGAGTAAGAGTGCCTGCGTCTGCTATTCCTGCAGTTTCAGCGAATATTCCAAGGGTACCTGAGATATTAAGGTTGTTAGCTTCAATGTTGATATTGCCTCCCCCTTCTTCGTTTATGGAATCAGCGGTAACTGTGGCGCTAATTTGAGCGTTTTCTCCAATATTTATGGTGTTGGCTTTAATATTAATGCTTCCTGGGTTCCCTGCTCCCCTGGTTTCTGTAGTGAGGCTGGTAGTTTGGTTTAGGTCTAAGGTTTGGGCATGGATTTCGATGTTGCCTGCGTTTCCTTGGCCTTCGGTATCGGCTTGGAGTTTACTTTCGTTGGTGAGTTGAATGTCTTGGGGGGTTTCAATTCTTATGTCTCCGGCATCTCCCCCATCGGTGGTGATTGCGAAAATGTTGCTGTTGTCTAGAGAAATTGTGCCAATACTTGTTATCGTGACATCTCCAGCGCGTTCGTCTCCTTTGGTATCGCTTTCAATGTTAACGTTATTGAGATTAATGTTGCCTGAGCTGTTGATAGATACATCACCTGATTGACCTGATTCACCTACGTTAATTTCTACTATATCTCTACCTGGGATTTGTACCCTCACTTGTTTATTGGTAATAATAGATAAGTCATCAAGTACAAGGTCTCCTTCTGGTTGACTTGTTATGCTTACGTCTCCTGATTCATTGGAAGAAACTGTCAATATTTCTATGTTGCTTAGGCTATTAGCAGTAATATTAACCTCTCCAGCATCTCCGGAGTCGTTTATTCCTACTGAAAATGTTCTGATTCCTGGTTCTTCTGACTCTTCTAAGTCTGCAGAGTTAATTAAATTTATGCTCTGTGCCGAGACAGATATAGCTCCCCCATTCCCTGAGTCGCCTCCTTCTGAAGCGGAAAAGGAACTAAGTGTTCCTGTTGTAATGTTGCCTCCTGCTGAAACAGATATAGTTCCCCCATTCCCTGAGTCGCCTCCTTCTGACAAGGAAAAGGAATCAAGCGCTTCTGTTGTGATGTTGCCTCCTGCCGAAACAGATATAGCTCCCCCATTCCCTGAGTTTGCTCCAGAGTTGGATCTGACCAATTCTGTTATAGTGATATCGCCCCTTGCTGAAACAGATATAGCTCCCCCATTACCTGAGCTAATTCCAGATTCAACACTAGAATCAAGGAATTCAGTCAAATCATTATCATCAGGTTGAATCAGATTAATATCACCCTCAGCAGTAAGAGTAATATTACCCCCATCCCCTTCTGAAACACTGGCATTAATCTTTTCTGTTGTATTGATGTCACCACCAGCAGTAAAAGTAACATCACCCCCATTCCCTTTCCCTCGAACATTAGAATCAACGCTTTCTGTAGAAATATTACCACTGGCAGTGAGAGAAATATCACCTCCATCCCCTTCCCCATTCAGAACATTGGAAGTAAGAAATCTTTCTATAATAAGATCGCCCTCGGCAGTGAGAGAAATATCACCCCCATTGCCATTTTGACCAACGCTGGAATTGGGTCTTTCTGTAGAAATATTACCGCCAGCAGTGAAAGTAATATCTCCTCCATTCCCTTCAGCAGAAACATTAGACTCAACCCTATCTGTAGAAATAGGCCCACCAGCAGTGAGAGAAATATTACCTCCATCCCCGTTCCCTTCCTCAACATTAGACTCAAGCCTATCTGTAGAGATAGCGCTATCAGCAGTCAGGGATATATCACCTCCATTCCCATTTCCTGCAACAATACTCGAATTAATTCTTCCTGTATTGATAGCGCCACCAGCAGTCAGAAAAATATTACCTCCATTCCCATTTCCTTCAATAACACTCGAATTAAGACTTTGTGTAGAGATATCACCCTGAGCATTAAGGTTAATATCACCCCCAATTGCTTGAAGAGAACTAGAATTAATTAGACCAGTTATAATATTGTTGTTAGCCTTCAGGTCAACTATTCCTCCGTTAGCAGTTTCGCTCAAACTGTGAATATTTCCTACACTAAGATCGCCATGAGTTGCTTCTATATTAATCGTCCCACCATTTCCTCCACCACTCTCAACAAGAGGACTACGCAGCAATAGTTGTGTACCTACGGCAGTTCCCCAGGCAGCTGTATCACCTGCTCTGTATAAAGTGCCACTATCTTCTTCAGCAAAAGTATCTGTAACTATTAAAGTCCAAGTTCCGTTGGGGTTCTCTCCATTAAATTCTCCTAAACTTCCTTGTGGAATATATGTACCATCAAACGGAGCATTACCAGATGCAATACTTGTAGAAGCATCATCATCCAGCACAGTATCCTGAAAATTGTCTTCTTCACTACCAACACGAGCAAATAATCTTACTGTCTGCCCCTGGGGTGATTCGAGATCGACTTCTAAGTCTCCATTGTAAGTATGTTCCGCAGAAAAGCGTACATCTAGATTTTCTATAGTTCCTAAGTCACCATCTACAGTAAAAGTAAATGTTGTAGTGCCTTCGGCACTTTCTGCTGGTATCGCTCCCCCCTCATCTATATCTATCGCAGCAAGCAACTCCCCACCAGAAGAAACCGGCAACCAAGAAGTATCAATATTCCCCAAAACAATACCAGCACCAGCAATAGTTAAATCTCGGCCATTTGTCTTAATAGTATCTGCTCCATTCTCAAAGGTATTCGGATCGCTACCAACATCCGCCTCATTATCCAACATCTCCACAACACCAATTCCATCCCCATCGACATCTGCACGAAATTCAATCTCTCCTTCCCCAGGCAGAAATTCCAACACATTATCTTCTATATCCTCAACAGTAATATCATTTGTCGCCCTCAAGTTAACATCCGCATCCCCAGAAGTTTCATCAAATTCATCATTTATCCTAATATTAGTGGCAGACAAAGAAACACTTTCTCCACCACCTTTTATTCCACTACCCGTAGCAACAATATCTCCCATAGCTTCAATATTAATTGCACCACCATTATTAGTAATTTCTGTTGTTTCAATAGTAGAAATGCTTTCCGTTAAAGTTACATCTCCTGCACTCTTAATCTCTATATCTCCTCCAGCAGTAACAATACCATCCACATCCTCACTCACATTACCAATATTCACATCTCCCACATCAAAAAATGCCCCACCAATGCCAGAAACTGCCTCTAAATTTTCTACATTTAAGCGCAAAGGTGCATTAGTTAAACCTATTCCACCACTGCCATTCGTTTGAAACAAAACACTCCCGGCATTTATCAAAGAATTCTCAGAAACTCTGGCAATATTTCCCCCATTAGCATTAACTAAAACTTGCCCTGTTGTAGTTAAAGAAGCCAGATTTATATCTCCTACTTCTCCCAAATTTCCTAACTCAATATTAATCCTGCCACTTCCTGCATTTAATGTTGTTCCATCTAACTGATTTATCGAAGCTGCTCCTTCACTCCGGTTAGCAATATTCATCTCATCATTATTACCAAGTAAATCAATATTTCCATTACCAACTGATGTGTCTATATCAGCATTTATATTAATACTACGACCTGCTTTTAATTCTATAGATGAGTCAGTTTCTATCTTTTCATTGATTGTTATATCATTATCAGCTAGGAGAATAATATTACCATCAGTATTTTCTAGGGAAGTGTTACTTTCTGAACCTCCTAAAATGATATTTTCAGGGTCTAATAATATTGTTCCTGGATTTCCTAAAGCTGCAGTAACATCCACAGTTCCATTAAATATTAATTGTTGTTTGCCCGAAACTTCAACAAAGCCTCCATCTCCTGAAAATTTTCCTCCTTTAGCACTAATATTTCCCGCAAAATTAGTAATTCCATCTGACCAAACTATTACTTGACCTCCATCACCATTTGTAATAGCATCCCCAGAAATAAATGAGCCATTATTCACAAAAGTATGCTGAGAATTAGGCACAATTCCATTACCTTGAAAGTCGCCTCCAATTAATACTGTACCGCCTCCGTTGATACCATTGGCGTTGATATTGGCATCAATAACTGCTACGCGATCGCCTAATACATTAGTCTGGCCTCCAATATTATATCCCCCCTGCCCCCCATTTGAGAGATGGGGAGCGGAAGTTGTTGATACATCTATGTTTCCCGAAGTAATTGCTGTTCCTGATAAATCAGCTACTATTGTATTTGAATCTGTCAACACCACATCACCATTGGCATTAACAATGGCAGATGTAGCCTGATATATTTCTCCACCAGTTAAAAGTTGGGGTAAAGATAAGGGGGTTATATCAGAAATATATTCCCCATTAGTTATTGTTGAGTCTACTTCTAAACTTAATAAATGTCCCGGTTGAGATATTCTCAGGATGCTACCACCTGCTACTGCTGTGATGTTTATATTTCCCCCTGCTGTGGAAAGTTGCCCGGTATTAATAACAGTCCCGCCTAATAAGGTTAAATTTTCTCCAGGGTTTAAACTTAGGTTTCCTTCGTTAACTATAGCCCCTGGGTTAGATACATTAAATCTATAGCCACTGGGGTTTCCCACTAGATTTGAATAATCGTTTGTTCCCATGGCTTTAAACCAGAAGTTGTTGTTGTCAAAACCTATACCTGTAGCAGTAGTAACGCTGAATGAGGCTGGTATGTTGAGGCTGGCGTTGGAGCCGAATATCATACCTGCGGGATTCATTAAGAAGAGGTTAGAGTTACCCCCAGTGACTTGGATGAGACCATTAATATATGAGGCATTGCCTCCTGTGACTCTGCCCAGAATGTTGCGGATGTCTGGGGTGGTAAGGAAATTTGCAGTTTGGTTGGTGTGGACGTTAAATTTGTCAAAACTATGGAAGAGGTTACCTCCATTATGAATGCCACCCTGGATATTAAACTGGTTGCCGTTTTGATTTATTGTTGTTCCTGTACCGTCGTTTGCCGGAGTTATGGGTTGAGAGTTGGCGGATGCCCCTGGTGCCAATGAGCCTAAAATTATAGTCAGAGCAGTTATACTGTAAGATTCTAATATATTAGCTTTCATCATAAACTTCTGCAATTGTGGCATTTATTTTTAGTTAGTTAAGTAGATAGCCGTTAAAATTTGTCGCTATGTAACAAGATGTAAATTTATCTCAAAATCAACTGTAGATTGTAGCTTGAAGTTAGTTTACAAAATTTAATATAGTTAATCTTTTTCGTGCGTACCTACTTAATCACTGTATTTCGTTATTATTATCTACTCTATCAGAGTATAGCATTCTAGTTCTTGATTGTGCCATTAATAAGACTTTATAAAGATAACCTCAAGAAAGTCTGATATAAATATTCCACTTAGGTGTTAGGCCGACTTTACCAGAAATAGGGAACAGAAAATTTCCCAAAAATTAGATAATTATAGATTTTATTAAATTTTTGTAGATTTCTGGGAACGGTAAGTCAAGTTTAATCAGATTCTAATCAATGTACCCTTTCGGCTAAACCATGCTTTACTCTATTATTAATTTCTCTGCCTCTGTCAAATTGTTTACACTAAAATTTTTCTGATACCAAAAATAAGCTCCAATACCAACTGCCAAATTAGCAAAACAAGCAGCAGCAAAAACACCATTTATCCCAAATAACCAACTTCCCAAATATGCCAAAGGTACATACAACAATAACATCCTTGTGATAGTCATCAGCATAGAAGGTAAAGGTTTCCCCAAAGCATTAAAAGTCACACTAGAAATTAATATAATTCCCGCGGCACCATAACTAATAGGTACTATCAGTAGATATTTAGCAGCGACTTCTACAACTGCTGGATCTTTATCGAATACTGAAGCAAGCCAACTCCCACCTATACCGAGAGCGATCGCTCCCATAGCTCCCCAAAACAGACAAAACTGAAACCCTAAGCGCAAACCTAAATACACACGGTCATACTTTTTCGCTCCCCAATTTTGCCCTACAAACGGACTAAAACTCGCAGATAATGCAAGTGGCACAATAATAGAAAACATCTCTACCTTAGAAGCAACACCAAAACCTGCCACTGCAGCAGTGCCATAACTTGCCATCAAGCTAGTAATAAATGTAATAGAAATTGGTGTAATCATATTTGTACCTGTGGCTGGTATACCTATATAAAGGATATTTTGGCAATTTTGGAGTAGAAGCTTAAAACTAGACAACTCCCAACAAATCATTTTTTCGCGATAGTGCAGAAAAAGCAAAGAAGCTACTAACGTAGTCGCCCTACCAATAACAGTTGCTAATGCTGCTCCTTGCAACCCCATTGCTGGAATTGCACCTACTCCAAAAATTAACATTGGGTCTAGCACGGCATTGACAAGACCTGCTATAGTCATCACCACACTAGGAATTAATGTATTACCAGCAGCGCGAATAGCACTATTACCTACCATTGGCACTACTATAAAAATTACCCCCAGATACCAAATTTCCATATATTGTCGAATTAGAGGGAGAATTTCTGCTTTTGCGCCTAAAGCAGTAAATATGGGGTCAATAGTTGTTAAACCTAAAACCACCAAAATTGCCACTATTAATAAGGATAAAATTAAACTGTCAGTGGTAAGTCGCTTAACTTTGTAGCGATCTCCTTCTCCAATAGCTCTAGAGATAACAGAAGCAGTACCTGTTCCCAAACCCATTGACACACTACCTAATAATGTTACTACTGGGAAAGTGAAACTCATTGCTGCTAGCTCCTTTGTTCCTAGTTGACCAACAAAGTAGGTATCAACAATATTGAAGCCAATGACAGCAAACACTCCCCAAACCATAGGTAGTGTTAGCTTTAGTAATACTGGACCGATCCTACCTTCTGTTAGTTGTCGTTTCATAATGATTTGATAATTGGGTTTTCTTTACAAAACTTTACCATTGATTTTCAGTTTGGGCAACTTCATCTACAGTGCTTTTCTTGATGAACCACATCGTTATAACAAAACCCTGTAGGGAGGTTCCATGAAACGTCTCTAATGTGGTCTACCTACATGAAAACCGCTGTATAAAATTTATGAATTGCTTCTACAGAAGTCAGAATAGTTTTGGAAAATTTACTTGCTTCAGTTCCCTGTGTTTAATTTTGTCTACCTACTTAATAGTTGTAAAATAGTATAAACCAGGCAACTTTTACCTAGTAATTTTCGCAAATGTTAGAAAGTAAAAACAAAAATCAAGATATTCATCGGTTCACTACTGATAGGATAGTACATTTTTTAGTAGAGATTGTGCTATGTTGTTTATTAATTTTTACCAGTGGTTGTCGCCCAACATTATTAAACTCTCAGAGTAATAATAACTCAAAATTAGTATTAGTTAACCCTAGTCCTCCACCCACTTTTAACTATCCCATATCTCGTTCTCCTTATGGAATTTTTAGATTTATTTATGAAGGATTAATATCAGTAAATGGTTTAACTGGAGAACTAGAACCTGCCTTAGCAGAATCTTGGGTTTGGTCTGAAGATAAAAAGCGAATTATCTTTACCTTGCGGTCAGAATTAAAATGGTCTGATGGAGAATCTCTGACTGCTGATGATGTTGTGTTTACCTATCAAGATATTTATCTCAACCAAAAAATACCCACTGTCTACAGAGACTTTTTAAGAATTGGTAGTACTGGTGCTTTTCCCTCAGTTAAAAAAATAGATAGACGAAGAGTAGAATTTATTTTGCCCGAACCCTTTGCGCCATTTCTTAGATATATAGGAAGATTAAAAATTTTACCAGCTCATGCTTTGCGGGATACTATTTTTTCAACCGACGCTGATGGTAAACCTCTATTTTTATCCACCTGGAATACAAATACAGAACCACGAAAGATTATTAGCAATGGTGCATTTCGGCTGGAAAATTATATCCCTTCCCAAAGAATAGTCTTACAGAAAAATCCCTTCTATTGGCGTTCCGATTCAGTCGGCAACTCTCTCCCCTATCTTGATAAAATTATCATCCAAATTATTCCATCAACTGACAATCAATTGCTGAGATTTCGTTCAGGGGAATTAGATAGTATTGGAGTAGATGCCGAAGCATTTCAATTACTCAAGCGAGAAGAAAAACGAGGTAAATATAAGATTTATAATGGCGGTCCGGGGCTAGGATATCAATTTGTTGGGTTTAATCTTAATCAAGGAATAAATTCTCAAGGCAAACCTTTTTTAAATCCAATGAAGTCTGGTTGGTTTAATAATTTAGCATTTAGACAAGCAGTTGCCTATGCTATAAATCGCCAACAAATTAATAATAATATTTATCGAGGTTTAGGAGAAATACAACATTCTGCGCTTGCAGTACAAAGTCCCTATTACTTATCTCCAGAAGCAGGATTAAAGATATATGACTATAACCTGGAAAAGGCAAAACAATTATTGATAGATGCTGGTTTTCAATATAATGATGCTAATGAATTATTAGATAAAGATGGTAACCGAGTAGAATTTACAATTTTAGTAAAATCTGAAGAAAAACTCCGCATAGATACAGCAGTTCAAATCAAAGAAGATTTAAGTAATATCGGTATTCAAGGAAATTTACAGATTCTCAACTTCAACACTGTTTTACGAAAGCTATTATCTAGTCGAGATTGGGAATGTTATGTCGGGGCATTTGGTGTTCCTGGTGCTGACTTTGAACCAAATTTACTTTCCTTATTTTGGTCAAGTAACGGTTCATTTCATCAGTTTAATCTAGGTTCTAAACCTGGTGAACCAAAGATGAAAAATTGGCAAGTTTCTGATTGGGAAAAAGAAATTGACCGTTTGTTTATTACTGGATATCAGACAGTAGATGAAAATCAACGCCGAGAAATTTACGGAGAATTTCAACAAATTGTTGCCGAACAATTGCCTGTATTTTTTTTAGTAAATCCTCTTTCACTCCAAGCAGTTCGTAATCATATTGATAATTTAAAATTTACTGCTATTGGCGGAGCTTTTTGGAATATTGATGAATTAAAGATTCAGGAAAAATAAACAGTATTATCAAACAAAACTTATGGGTTGTCCTACATAGTAAATATGGTGAAGATATATATTTTTTAATTTCTTCCCACAGTTCCCACACCCTCTCTACTGTTACCATGCACTACTACCAATTTATACTCTGGGCAACACCTAAGAACGGAAGATTTTCTTAAAAGCATAATGAATTTTTGGACTAATAAATCTCATAGTAATATCAAATACAAAAAATTGTGCAAATATACGAATTTCCCCATCTCCCCATCTCCCCATCCCCCTATCAATCTTTGGTAGCAAACATTAACGTATTTCATATAATTTAATCTCCCAGTTAATTATCAATTAGTAAGCATTTCCTGCGGAATGCAGATCTAACAACTCTTGGATAGCCCCTTATAGAAGAACAAGGAAATTTATGATTTTATTCCCTCTGACTTCAGCCGGAGGTACTAATAACTGAAATGACGTATATTTCTATATTTTTGGCAAAAATATTCTCCAAAAGTATCTTTTAGTGCTATTATAATCAAAAGTTTTATTTCCTGACAGATAACAATGAAGAAAAGAAACCTAGCAATAACATTAGCTACAGTTGTTTTTCTAGCAGCCTGTGATGTTGGTGATAATAGTCATATTAAACTGAGGAGCGATCGGTATCCAGGTAGAATTAATCATAGAAAAGTCAGAGTAAACAAGTATGATAAAACTAATATTAACACCAGTTTTGTTGTAAATTCTTGTCAAGAATTTATGGAATATGAAATGGGATTTCCAAGTAATGGGCGGTGGTCATCCGTAGAAGATATAACTCAAACTCAATTGGGTTGGGAATGGCGAGGTTGGGTAGAATTTGATGGAGAAAAAAGCAATTTTGTGTGCAATATCCACAATAATGAAGTAATAGCATATACCCACAAACAAGAAAAATATCCTTATAGTTTTCCTGATAATTTATATGAGCATGACAATAAGAACAATACCGGTAATGTTGTTAGTTCTTGTCAAGAATTTATGGAATATGAAATGGGATTTCCCAGAAATGGGAACTGGTCTTCTCAAAAAGATGTGAGGAAAACTATAGAGGGTTGGGAATGGCAAGGATGGGTAGATATCTATGGAGAAAGAAATAAGTTTACATGTACTGTTGATAATAATGGAGTTAGAGTCAGCACTAATTTTGAAGATTCTTATAATTATGAATATGAATATAACTATACTTATTAATAAGTATCTATATCTATAATAAGTAGCTTAGTTTAATTAGATGTCACTATGTTAGTGTGACTTGAAAGGAGCGGAAAGAACCAATCTTAATGATTTTAACTGATGCTCCCTGAAAGTTACCGAATTATTAATTATTAATTGTTAATTAAATAATTGTGGTTTAAAGCCTCC
>NZ_JBNHER010000298.1:0-20256 GCF_050015975.1 Dapis purpurea BLCC-M126
TAATTCCATCCTATCCAGGACATTTGTTGCCAGTATAAATCGACCTGCTCGTTTTTTTTCCGCTTCTATTGTTGACTCTCTTAAGCTCACTTTAGCTTGAACTTCATAAGGAAAACATGATTCAGATTTTGACTCTACTTGTTGCACATTAATTTGTTTCAATTCGTGATATAAAAACTTTTTTAATAGCTTTCTTGTTGCTGTTTCTGCATCTGGTATACAAGCAAACTTTTGAGATTTTAAGGTGCGGAGTTTTTTGTTGAGTTCAACTCGTTCTTTCTGGATTTTTGTATCTAGAGTTTTCAAATCTGATTCCCGGCGCAGTTGACTTTCAACTATTAACCATCTCTGTTGAATCCCCCCGTAAGTTTTTTTCAGTTCTTGATAGCTATATCCTTTCATCTGACTGGGAGTAAAATCCAAACTATCTATCTCTTGAACTAGCTTGTGAGCTGCTTTTATGCGAACAGGGACTCGGCTTAACCATTTAATATCTGTTAATAACTGTAGATTTTCGTATTGATATAAAGCACTATCTGCTACTATTAAACTGTCAAAATTTAACTGACTTTTAAACTCTTTTATAGCTGGCACAAATTGTTTTTGGTCAGATTCATTTCCCGATCCAATTCTCATCCACAATGGCACATCTGCATCGTTTGTACAAATTAAATCCATGAGAAATTGTTTTAAGTCCGGTCGTTTATCTCTAGAATATCCATAGGTGATTCTGACAGTTTTGGGTTCTATATCTTCTGTGCATTCATCCTCTTTTTTGTGATAATCTCCGTGAACATGAAATGAACTAGAATCTAGATGTACTGTGGGTGTTTCGTTTCTGAAAATTTTCACTGCTTCTAACACTACAGACATAAAAATCTGATTTAACCCTGTGCGATAAAGTTGGTCTAATACCCTCCCTAACATGAATATAAATCTTCTATATTAGCTCCAGCGATGAACAGGTTTACAAATCCATAATCTACAGCAGTAATCACACCATCATAGAAAGATATTAGAAGGTCTTCTTTGTGTAGCGATAAGTGCCTTTTTTGTCTGTCCAAAAATTCTAGAATCTCAAGATAATCAGTATGAGCTTTTTTTAACGGGGAGGTATGTTGACTTTCTGGTGGTAGAAGATCAAATTTGAAATCTGCCTGAGCTGAGTTGAATTTGCCTGCTCCAAAAAGTTAGTAAACTCATTTTCATACTGATAGTGTGGAAGAATAACTACTTTGGGCATTACAAATAAATCCTAAATTTATCTCTAAATTCTAGCTATGAGGATAGACTTAAGTATAGTACAAGCTCTACCTTAACTTTACAAATTTAAAACCAATAGTGCATTAGTTTTTTTGGTCTAATCCTTTCTCTAACTTCTAATTTAAAAGTATTTTATATCTTAAACAAATTTAGATTTCATAGCTTGATTCACTAATGCACAAAAATTTGACTTCTAACTTCTGATTCAGCTATTCAAAGATGATTTAAAGGATTCCCTGAATGTATAAGAGACCTACAGATTAATTTCTAGATCAAATCAACAAAAAAAGTTCTTCATTTTTGTACCTACTTGAATCTGTAGAAGCTAAGAAACTTTTAGAGGACTAGAAAAGTTTCGCAATTGATACATTGCTGAAAATTGATTTAGACTTCACCCTTCAGGAATTTATAGCACTTTTCTTTGCTTTTACCGACATAGAGGTTATCCACTGAAACAACTACAACTGAACAATCAAAAATTATGGCCAAACTAAATCCTTTGTGGTTTGATAGTAAATACCTATTCAGTTTATTCTTTAATATGCTCCGAAATAGTTATTGATTTAGACTTAAGCATCCTTCAGGAATTTATTGAACCTTAATTCTTGCGAAACTAAATCCTTTGTGGTTTGATGATAAATTATTTTTAAGTTTATCCTTTATATATTCCGAAACAGTTTATGAAAGATACAAACACTGAAACTAAACCAGAAAAAGTTGGTACAACAGAAGCAGCATTTCTTCTCAATATTTCTACCGCTAGACTAAGGTTACTTTTGAGGCAAGGTCGTCTCAAAGGAGCCAAAAAAGTCAAACGGTTTTGGGTAATTCCTTTAAATGGTCGAGGAATGCCAGAAATTACCCCTGGTCGTCGAGGTCCTCAAGGAACTTGGAATAAAGGATTCCGTACAGGCAATACTTTTATCCATGTGCTGCGAAGAGAAATTGACCATAACCGAGACCACGGCACATCTTTTCCAGCAATTTCTGTCAAACAAGGAGACAGAAACGATCGCTGCCACGAAGCAGAAATTCTGGGAAATTGCAAGATTGTCTATCGACCTCATAAACCTAACAGAAGTCAAGCAGGTGGTGCCCGCCTGTGGGTTGAGGTTGAGCCTGATGTTGAAATTATTCGCAAATTTTTCCGGGATACGGAACTAGACGAGAATCAACCCCAAGGCTCTAGTTAAGTTAGAGTCTAATTTTTAAATTCAACTAATATTTATCTAAAATATATTAAATAGTGGTGTTGGCTTGTTTAACCTTGAGGCTGCCATTGTAGATTGTTATGCAAATAATTATGATATTTGTGGCAATATAGCAATCCTAATTATTTATTTGCCAAAAACTCAAGTTTTGATTTTTCTCTGCTACTACTACAGCAGCTATATAATTAGGTTCAGGAATAAATTGATATAAATACCAATGGGAGGCTTTCTCAATATCTCCATTGATACTAAAAATTTCTACTGGTTTTTCTGGGATTAAACTAATTTCTACTTTTTCTAGACCACCTGCTAATCCATCTCCTGTTGCTTTTAAATAAGCTTCTTTGCCAGTCCATAGTTTGAAGAATATTTCTTGCTGTTTTTGAGGATGAAGTTGACTAATAAGGTTGTATTCTTGGGGAGAAAAAAAACGTTTTGCTAAACTTTCAGCTTCATTCATTGGGCGAATATATTCTAAGTCAATACCTATTAAGTTAACTTTGGTAATGGCATATAAAGCTAAATCTTGAGAGTGGGATAAGTTAAATAATATTGATGTATTTGTTAAGTAGGGTTTGCCGCGATCGCTATAGGTAAATTGTAATTTTTTTGGTTCAATGTTTAAGTAACGGCTGAGAATTTTTCTGAGTGTTCCTCTGGCAATGATAAAGCGATTTTTGTCTCTTTCAAAGTGAAATTTGTTGGCTCTTTCTATTTCGTCTGAGGATAATATTGTTAATAACTCTTCTATTTGAGATTGGAGTAATTTTAGACTTGCACTCCAAACATGAACGTTATTTTCTGATAGTTCTAATTTTTTTTCTGGCGGATTGAGAAACATTTATTATTGATTTATCTGATTTTTTAGTTGAATAAAAAGTCATATATGTATACAAATAAGACCTAATAAATAGATTTTTATATTACTACAGGTGATCGCTAAATGCAACCTTATTCTTTTGTCCAACCGAATATTTTTGCTGGGGCTTTGTAGAATGTTAAAGATTGTGCTTTGAGCAGGAGAAAGAAAATAATTCTGACTGTTCCTAAAAAAATTTTTTGCTTGTAGACCAATATATAAGAAATTAGTTTAAGACTTATGGAATAGTTGAAACAACAAATTTCCTATCTGTCTTCCCGCTTCTTAACTTATTCCAGTTTCCTTCAATCAAAAATCAACTCCACGTTTTAGTTCCACCCCATGATTAGCATAATGCTTATGACAGAAAACCTCTGAATGAACACTAGCCAAATCAAAATAGTCAGGTGGATTAAGACAACGACCAGTAATAATCACCTCTGTATCTTTTGGTTTGCGTAATAAAGCTTCAACTATTGGCTCAACTGGTAATAACTCTAAATCTACAGTAGGATTAAGCTCATCTAAAATAATAGTCTTATATAAACCAGAAGCTATAGCTGCTCTAGCTATTTCCCAACCTCTTTCTGCCTCAACAAAATCTATTTCTTTTTGTTGCCCACGCCAAACAATAGCATCCCCACCACAACGTTGATGGTCTACTAAATTAGGATAACTTTGGCGCAAAGCGGCGATCGCTGCATCTTCTGTATAACCAATACCTCCTTTTAGCCATTGTATAATTAGGACTCTATGAGACTGGTCTTGACTAATACCCCGACCAATTGCCTGTAATGCTTTACCTAAAGCACTGGTAGATTTGCCTTTGCCAGAACCAGTATAAATCTCTATCCCAGTTATACCAGCAGCTCTAGCCGTTGAATGTTGATGGGGTTTCATTTCTGAATGTAAGTCAGCAATGTCCAACAAACCTTGGGGAGCTGCACGACCTGTAGCGATAATTTCTAATTGTTCTGGTTTATTCTTGATAGTATGGATTACTTCGTCCAGTGGTAATAAACCTAGGTCTAATACTGGGTTTAGTTCGTCAAGTACAACTACTGAGTATAGGTCAGAGGCGATCGCTCCTTTGGCCACATCCCAACCGCGTTGTGCTTCTTGATGGTCAAATTTAATAATTTCGTCAGGGCCAAAATACTCAGATCGACCTGTCCGTACTTGGTCTATAAGATGAGGAAAACCTTTTTGTAAGGCTTCTATGGCAGCATCTTCGTCATAGGAGCGGTCTGGACCTTTGAGAAATCTCAGTAGTAATACTCTGGTAAGAGAGTCAGAATGTATTCCAAGGCCAATGGAACGTAAAACTACTCCCAATGCTGCCTGGGATTTACCTTTACTTGCTCCATCGTAAACATGAATTTGCCCCACAATTCTTTCTGACATGAGTTGTGCAGTGCGTATACCAATGCCGTTTCTTCTCATAAGTAGTTATTTGGAGTTTGTGATTTTTGGTTCTGACTATCTAGTAATATAGCGTTTCTAGAACTGATGAGGTGAATTTATTTTTCTTGTTTTCTGTTCTTTTTCTTTGTTAAAGTGTTCTCTAAGACGGCATAATTTTTACTTACTCAGCAGTATAATGATTGTTATATATAAGATGAAATACTTTAATGTTTGCTACCAAAGATTGATAGTAAAGATCGAGGGAATGGGGAAGATAATAATCTTCATAAGTAGCATCGTTTTAAATCAGATTTCAAAGTATATAATTATATAGGGATATATCTATTATCTGTTCTTTCTTATTGCTTAGTGCTAATTGCTAATTGCTAATAACTGTTTCCGGAACATTCCATCACGGAGATGTTGAAATTTAATTTTGATTTGCTGAAGCAAATTTTAGTTCCTTTGTATGGAAAAAATAACTATGAATTTAACTATTTTGCCTTTAAGGGCAGTTGTTTCTGAATCTTTAATATTATTAATAGTAATTGCCATTGAATCATGTTTTTTTCAACTAAGACTTAATTTGATACCAAAAGTTAGTGTTGAATATGCAACTGTAATGAATTTAATTTCTACTTGTGTAGGATGGGTTTTCTTTTTCTATAGTGTAAGTCTGCTACCAAATATGTGGGAAAAACAAATAGTTGCTTATATTTTATTTGGTAAAATTGGTACAATTTATCCCTTGTTTATACTTTTTATATCTGTGAGTTTTTTGATTTCTCTAATTATCAAGTTACTTGGTTTTAATTTGTGTGATTCCTTATGGAATAAAAATTACAAAAATAACGGTGTTGGTATTAATATATCTCAAGCTTTGGAAGAGTTCAGAACGCCAAAGTTTCTGGTCATTACATTAGCTCACACTTGTAGCCACTTAGCAATAGGATTTATTTTATTTTTGCAGAGGTCTGAACTAACATGAAAGAAATTTGGAAAAGTTTAACTGATTTGTTCGGGGGTATTACTGGTTTTTTCAAGGATACGCTTGATTTTATTTTGCCACCTAAGTTTTGGCATTGGCAGACATTTTTGTTATTAACGATAGCTTTATGGTTACTGTCAATGATTATTAGTGAAGTTGATAGCAACAAGGAAGAGGCTATTAATTTTATTTCTAGTTTAAGTTGGCTATCTTTAACAATTGCTGTGGGATGGCGGACTAATCAAAAACCATTTATTTTTGGTGAAGTAAGTTTGTCTGCTTGGATTACAGGTGGATTAATCTGCTTTCTTTTATATGAAAATTTATCAAGTAATATTCAGTATGTGGCTATTGTTAGTTGGCCAATAATTTCTGTCTGTATAGCAGCGATAATTTTAGTCTTAAGTTCTCCAGATTCAACAACAGAAGTAAAGGTTAATCAATTATCAAAGTCAAGTTTTGTAATTTTAATTTTGGTGAATTTTTTGGTTAGTTGTTGGTTGGGATTGTATTTTATGATTCAGGGTATGGTCCAACAATATCCAACAATGGGAGAAGATGATTTAAGTCAAAGTACATTTGTTTATCGATTAATAACTCCTTCCATTAATGATTATCGAGGCGCAAAAATTATGAACTTAATGGAGCAAAAGTTAAACAATGATTTAGGTAATCAAAAGTTGGGTTTATCAGTACCTAAAATGAAGTTGAGATTGGAAAATATTAAAGATGAAGTAACTAAGGAAATATCTGTTAAAGAAGATGATTTATGGAAGTTACAAACACCAATAGTTGCTAACCGGTCTGGATATCAGTTGGAGTTACAATTATTTTGGGAAGGACCTACAGCAAAAGATGAAAGTTATTATCTGAGTAAAAGTTGTAAAATAGCAGAAAAAGTGAGGCAAAGAAGTTCTGGTTCTACTCCACAAAATGAAGCAGTACCAGTTTTAGTTGGTAATGTTGAATGTGGTGCTGTAGAAAAGAAAGCTGTTAAACCAGAAAGCCAACAAGAAAATTTGAAAAATATTTAAAATTGAAACATAGAAAAAATTGGGATGGAGGAGTCAGAAAATATTTTATGAATGTGGGGAGAATTATTAAAATTGCTAAGAATGTATTTTGGGAAGCAATTCGGGATCGTATCCTTTATCTAATCGGTTTATTTGCTTTATTAATGGTAGCTGCTGTGAGGTTAATTCCAGAATTATCTGTAGGTACAGAGGATAAAATAATTTTAGATTTGGGGTTGGCAGCTATTACTATTTTAGGTTTAATTGTGACTGTTTTTATTGGCACGGGTTTGGTGAATAAAGAAATTGAAAAACGTACTGTTTATATTTTGGTTGCTAAACCTTTGAGTCGTTCAGAATTAATTGTTGGTAAACATATTGGTTTATCCGCAGTTTTGGCTGTTTTATTGGCAGCGATGACTTTAATATATGGATTGATTCTTAGTTTAAGTGAAATTCCATATCCTATAGGTAGCATTTTAGTAACTGTAATATTTATATTTATTCAGTTGTCGTTACTCACCGCAGTAGCAATTCTATTTGGTGTATTTACCAGTTCTTTATTAGGGACATTATTGACATTTGGCATCTATTTAATGGGAAATTTAAGTAGAGATTTGGTAAAGTTGGGTGATTTAAGTGATAATCCTGGAATTAAAAAGTTAATGATGGGATTATATGTTGTATTGCCAGATTTAAGCAGATTAGATTTGAAAAATGATGCAGTCTATGGCTTACTACCAAGCATGGCTACTTTAGTTACTAATTTTGGTTATGCTTTGCTCTATACAGTTTTAGTTTTATCTATTACTATAGCTATCTTTGCTAGGAGAGAATTTTGATATTTAGAAGGAAGAAGGGAGAAGGAAGAAGGAAAAAGGAAGAAGGAAGAAGGAAGAAGTAAGGGCGTAGAATTCTGTAGGAAAACCTAGATACAGCAGATTTCGGACTAATAATATGTATAAGTTGAAATAGTAAAATTATTGTAGCACAGGCATCTTGCCTGTTAGCTGTATATTTCACCGGCAACGAAAAGTGCTGTATATAAAGTAAAAACATTTCTGATTCATTTCAGACAACTATCTCTATCATTTTTCCTTTTTTTTCAAGATTTATTCCTTCTCTCCTAGATAACTAACTTCTCTCCTAGATGACTAAAGTCTTTTTCTTTCTACCTTCTTCCCTCTTCCTTACTTCTACGATAAGAGCTAAAAAATAGTAAATAAAGAGAAAAAATAATGTTGACAAAAAAACTAGAAGAACTGAAAAATATATTTACTGAAATGGAGAAAGCTTTAATTGCTTACTCTGGTGGAATAGATAGCACTTTAGTTGCAAAAGTTGCCCATGATGTTTTGGGTGATAAAGCTTTAGCTGTAACTGCTGTTTCTCCTTCTTTATTACCTGAAGATTTGGAAGATGCTCGAATTCAAGCAGCAGTTATTGGTATTTCCCATGAAGAGGTAAAAACTAATGAAATGGAGAACAAAAATTATACTTCTAACCCAATAAACCGCTGCTATTTTTGTAAAAGTGAATTGCATGATACTCTCAAACCTTTGGCTTTAAAAAGAGGTTATTCTTATGTAGTAGATGGGATTAACGCTGACGATTTACGAGATTATCGTCCTGGTATTCAAGCGGCAAAAGAAAGAGGTGCAAGATCACCTTTATCAGAAGTGGGAATTAGTAAGTTTGAAGTTAGAGAACTTGCGAAATATTTAGATTTACCTTGGTGGGATAAACCTGCTCAACCTTGCTTAAGTTCCCGGTTTCCTTATGGGGAAGAAATTACTGTAGAAAAGTTACAAAGAGTCGGACGTGGAGAAAGATATTTGCGAGATTTAGGATTAAAAAGTTTACGGGTACGTTCGGAAAAAGATACTGCTAGAATTGAAATTTCACCTGAACAAATTAAAGAGTTTGTATTGACAATAGATTTGCCGAAGTTGGTGGAAAAGTTTAAAGAGTTTGGCTTTATTTATGTCACTTTAGATTTAGAAGGATATCGGAGTGGGAAGTTAAATCAAGTTTTGTCGCCAGAGGTATTAGGGGGGAAGGTTTAGAAGATGGGGAGTAGGGGAGTGGGGGAGTAGGGGAGGCAAATTACGAAAAAGCCTCTAATTAAATACATTTACTCCTCCGAAATATTGATTCAATGTTAATTACATAACTTAAGAATCAAGTCTTCTCCAATTCTAGATATTATTTATATTTTTTATTCTTCATTTATGAAAAATAGCGATCGCTTTTATCCAACTATCTATGACAATTAAACTAGAAAAAGTAGTTCCGTGAAGTTCTCTCCCGTTAAATCGGAGATTATAACGGGAGCTTCTAAAACAAAGATAATTAAATCCAGGCTTCAGAAGTTTCTTGTCTCACAAGCTGACTAACGTCTTACGCCTCCACAAGCAGACAAGATGATACCCACCTCGTTTAATGCTTTATTTAATATGTTCTTTGCCGCATTCTCATCCCTATCTAAAACTGTTTTACACTTAGGACAAGAATGGGTTCTAACTGACAAAGTTTTAGGTACTTTTTGACCACAATTACTGCAATTTTGTGATGTATTGTGAGGATTAACTTTAACTACATGAACACCGCGTTTAGCCGCTACTGCATTCAACTTTTCAATAAAAGCTCCCCAGGCTACATCATAGATTGATTTTGATAGTTTACTATTTTTAGCTAAACCTTTAATATTAAGGTCTTCTACAGCAATCAAATCATACTCTTTAACTAATTTATGAGCAGTTTTATAGTGGAAATCTTCTCTTTGTCTAGCAATATGTATTCAATTAATAATTAATAATGAATAATTAATAATGAAAGAAAGAATCTATAGCAATCCGCCCATAGGTTGCGGGTAATCAAAAACGTAGATAAAAAAAACTGAAACTCCCGCCAGTTAAGCGTTCCCAGTTAAGTGTTCCCTAAAAGCGGTAAGGTATTTTATACACAAATAAAATAGGACTGCTATAATTATTCACCAATTATTAATTATTAGAAGTTTATTTCGTTAAATTAAATTCTGATAATTATTAATTGTTAATTATTAATTATTAATTATTAACGTGCCTTCTTCCAGTTATTAGATCCATTTTTTTTTCTAGCTGTTTTACTTTGTTTTTTAGCTAAATTAGATTGTGCTTTTCTATATAAATTTGGAACAGAAACCGTCTCACCAGTATTAGTAGTTAAAAACTCTTTTAAACCTACATCAATACCTACAGAATTTTTGATATTATCTGTAGGAATTAAACTAGGAACTGACTTATCTTCCAAACTAAAACTAATATAATAGCCGTCAGCGTCTTGAGTGCGTCTTACATTCTGGGGTTTCCCCAGAATTACGCACTCGCTTTTTTGGTTATAGTTGCAGTTTTAATTGTAAATTCATCTGGAATTGGTCTATGAACTATCACTAGAATAGCACCAAATCTGCTAATAATAATTTGTTTACCATCAAACTTAACTGCTGATGAACGGATGATTTACTCTACTAAAGCTTAATGACCTTAATTTGCCAGACTTTTTAAACCTTGGTCTACCAAATCTTTTACCTGTTTTGTCAGGAATTAACCAGCGTTTCCAGGCAATATCAAGTTTTTGTAAATTAATTTGTTGAACTTCAGAGTAAATTTCTTTATACTCAGGAAATAACTGTTTTGTCTGTTTAAGTGCTGATTGCTGAAAATAATAATCTGGTCTAACAGGAATCTCACCAATTGGACTTGAAACTATTGAGCAACGGTCTATCGGACATCTACTTCTATTTAACCAGTCTAGTCGTTGACCCAAAGCATAATTCCAGTGTCTTCTCAAAAGTTCTAGCCAATAATCAATTTTAGCTATTTGTTCTTGATTTGGCTTGATTTTGTAGCAATGACTTATGATCATTTTTTTCTTTTTCGACCAGACTTTTATTATAATAGTTTTTGTAAAGTTTGTCTATACATAAATCAAGAAAACAGGATTAAATATACGAATCAGTCATAACAGATTTCAGAAATTCGACAAGTGGATTATGAATTTCAAAAAGGAGGTAATCAAATGTTATGTATATATCCTTGATAACAATGATATCCTCTAATTAACCAGCAAAAATTATTCAATCAATTTATGTTTTCTTTTATTCGTTCAGACCTAAATAATCTTAAAGCTTATACTCCTCATCCTGGTGGTAGTTCAGAAATTCCTTTGGATAGATTAGATACTAATGAATGTCCTTATGATTTGCCTGATAATTTAAAGCAAAAGTTGGCTGAGAATTATCAACAGTTAATTGAAACAAACCGTTATCCTGATGGGAGTCATTTCCAACTTAAAGAAGCAATAGCTAAATATGTAAATGAAGCGACTCCTTCGGCTAATATTTCTGCTACTAATATTTCTGTTGGTAATGGTTCTGATGAATTAATTCGCTCTCTATTAATTGCTAGTTGTGTAGGAGGTGAGGGTTCTATTTTGACGGCAACTCCTACTTTTTCTATGTATTCTATTCTGGCTCAAACTCTGGGAATTTCTGTAATAAATGTGGGGAGAAAAGAATCGGATTTTGAAATAGATATTGCTGCGGCTCAGGATGCTATTAATCAAACAAAAAATCCTTCTGTAAGAGTAGTATTTGTTGTTAATCCAAACTCTCCAACTGCTAATCCTTTAACTTCTGAAGAATTGTCATGGCTACGGAGTCTGCCAGATGATATTTTAGTGGTAATTGATGAGGCTTATTTTGAATTTAGTAAAATTTCTGTGGTTGAGGAATTAAATGAACATCCAAATTGGGTAATTTTAAGAACTTTTTCTAAAGCTTTTAGGTTAGCTTCCTTGCGAGTAGGATATGCGATAGCTAATCCAGAAGTTATTATTAATTTGGAAAAAGTTCGCCTTCCCTACAACTTACCAAGTTTTTCTCAAGCTGCTGCTCAGTTAGTGCTTAATCATAGCCAAGATGTACTATCTTTTATCCCGGAAATTTTGGCAGAAAGAACTAAATTATTTACTGCTTTTGCAGAAATTCCTGCTTTGAAGGTTTGGGAAAGTGCTGCTAATTTTTTCTATGCTAGACTGACGGATGAAGGATTAAAGTTAATGGGTAAAAGTTCCCAAGATGAGGGTTTAAATAGTTTAATGCAGCAACTTAAAAGTCAGGGAACTTTAATTCGTCATACTGGTGGAGGGTTAAGAATTACAGTAGGAACTCCTGAAGAAAATCAGCGTACAGTTGAAAGAATTAAGGATATTTTTAAATAAGGAAAAAAGTACTCTGTAGGGGTTTGGTTTCCAAATCCTTACAGAAGAGATAAGCTGATTTTCAGGGATTAATATTTCGTCAATTCCATAAATACCATATCTGCCAGCTCTCCATTAGGCATTGGCCATGATTTATTCTTGATTTCTGTAGCTACAAAACCCAGATTTTTAACCATATTAATTGAGCTTTTATTTGATAATATAATTGTTGCACCAATTGTTTTAATTCCTAATTCATCAAAAGCATAAAGAATTACTCGTTTTAATGCTAGTTTTCCATATCCTTTATTTCTATATTTTTGATCCAGAATTGCTACAGCAGTTTCAGCCGTTAACAAATCCATGTTAAAGCCTTTTAATAGTACATATCCAATGGGCAAACTTTCTGGAGCTAAGTAAACTCCAAATACTAGAGGCTGACTTTTTCGAGAATAAGGAAGAGTGAAATCTGATATTGCCTCTATGAATTGTTCCGTATCATAAGGACGAGGAATTATTGCAACACAAAATATTCTTCAAGGAACATTACTAGAAGTTGCTCCTGTAGAGATTTTTCCATTTGAACCGGAAAAAACTATAGATGAAACAGGAATCTTTAAGTATTACTTTGTCTCCCCGTTAGAATATGGCAAAAGTAAAAATGTGAACAGATATCTTGTGTTTGGTTTGGCTTCTTTTTGTAATCATGCAGAAAAGCCTAATGCTCATGTGAAGTGGGTAGAAAATGAAGTAGGTTTATGGTCGCATTTAGTTGCCCAGAAAGATATTAAGGTAGGTGAGGAAATAACGCTATTTTATACTAATATTGATGAGTATGCTGAGTCACAAAAATTTGTTTAATTGTTGGTTTCTAATATGAAATTACAGTTCAATATAGGAACATTGATAAATTTTTTGGCTTATTACCTTTTACATAAGTTTTCCAGTTTATAGGGTAGAAAGTTTTATAACTCTAGGAAACAGGAAAAAGAATTAATAAACTGTACTTCATTATCCAGGCAAAGTGCTGTAATATTAATTTTACTGACGACTATCTCCCATCGTCACATCGGTAATAAAATCCATCAATAAGCTATTAAATTTCTCTGGTGTCTCCCAATGTGGAGCGTGTCCCCCATTGGCAATAAATTGAATTTCTCCATTCCAAAGGGTAGGAATTTTCAATCCAGCAATATAATCAGCATTTACTAACTGCTCTTGTTCTCCATGAATAATCATTAAGGGAATAGTCATATTGCCCACAACTTCAATCTCGTTTTGATAACCACCTGGGGTAATACTTGCACCTAAATTAGCACGCGCTCTGCCATCAGTTAAGGCAATATCTTCTAAGAAAAGCTGAGGAATTTCTACCATATCTTGTTTGAAGAAAGTCCTCACATACGCCAACATATCCTCTTGACTTAGTTCTGCAGTTAAGCCTAAGCTAAAAGATGGATGTGGCAAAAAAGCATTTTCTAGATCGGGAGCGTTATTAGCAATTGGTGGCGTACCAAATATCACAATACCTCCTGCATCTGTGAGGCGATCGCTAGCTTCTAAAAGAATATGTCCACCTAAACTCCAACCTACAAAAATAGCGTCAGAAGCATCTAAAGCTTTAGCTACTTTAACAACAGCATCAGCATAACCAGGGAGACTGTAAGTTACTTCTGGGTTAGTCGCTACATCTGAGAGTCCATGGCCTGGTAAGTCCATCGCTATCAAGTGATATGTGTCACCTAGTTGACTTTGTAATTGATGTAGGTAAGAGCGTCCCGATGAAGAATTACCATGAACGAGGAAAATTATTTGCCCTTTACCTGAACTTTCATAATAAGCTATATTTTGGGTACTAATTTCAACTTTTCGTCGTTTCAGTTCCATAGTTTTTAAGTATCACTTTGTACAGTCATTAGAATATAGCGAAACTAAAAAGGTGAAGAGATATCTTGTTTTTATTTAGCTTCTTTTTGTAATCTTGAACTTCAAATATCACTATAATACTATCCAGGATTACTAGAAAGAGCAATTTAATTAATGGAAAATCAACTTAAACGCATTGGTATGTGGGCTTGCCCACGATGCCTTTCAACAGTTATGTTGCGTTCTTGGGGAAATAGGCTAGATACCTTTGTGCATGACGAGCCGTTTTATCCACATTATCTATTATGTAGTGGTAGGAATATGTAGTGGTAGGAAGGACCCAGGGATGGATGAAGTGTTCAAACATTATGAAACAGATTGGGTGAAGATCGTGGAACAACTAACAACTGGTTTAATACCAGATGGAAAATCGATCTATTATCAAAAATTCATGGTCTATCGACTTCTACCACATATTGATATAGATTGGATCACCAAATTGACAAACTGCTTTCTGATTCGGGAGCCACGAGATATGCTTCTTTCATATCTTCGGCTATGGCCTAATCCGACATTAGAGACTATCGGAATTCTGCGACTAAAGCAACTGTTTGAGATGATCCGTAACTATACAGTTGACATACTCCCCGGCCTAAAGGCGCGGGGATTCTCACAAAAAGTGATTCTTTGCTCATAGATACAACTTACTAAATCAAGTTACCCATCATTAGCAGAGGCCGTTGTCTCCCAAAGCGTTCCCGACAAGTCCGAGGTTTCCGTATGCCCTACGGTACCTTGATTATGTTCAATGCCTATTATTTCTAATCCACGACTCAAAATGTTCCGTGCTGCGTTAGTATCACGACATACCTCAGTATGACAACTAGGACAAACATGAGTACGAGTTGACAAAGTTTTCTTAACTCTATGCCCGCAGTTAGAACAATCTTGCGAAGTGTATTTGGGATTCACCGCAACAACTGCCTTATCCCAAATTTTTCCATATCTTTCTAGCCATTGAGTAAACTGATACCATGATGCATCAGATATTGACTTTGCCAAATGATGGTTTTTGACCATGTTTTGTATCTTTAGGTCTTCATAGACAATAACATCGTTAGATGCTACTACGCACCGGGCTTGTTTAATACTGCAGTCTTTACGTTGTCTACTAACCTTCAAATGGCACTTACCAAGTTTTTTCCTAGCTTTATGGTAATTGTTTGATTGAGGCTTTTTACCCTTAACAAACTTTTTGCTTAATTGCCTTTGTCGGCGCTTTAATTTTTTCTCTGATTGTCTCAGATATTGAGGATAAACAACCGCATTGTCATTTTGATCTTTGTAGAAATACTTGATGCCTAAGTCAACACCTATAACATTGCCAGTATAATTCCCAGATTCTTTTCTATTAGCATCTATGCAGAATTGACAATAATAACCATCTACACGTCTAACTATTCTGACCCGATTAATTTTTGACCTAAACAAATCTTCTCTTGTTTCTGTATTACAATAAAGAGAAAACTTGCCAGATTTAAACTTATCAGTGAAAGTAATAAACATACAATCATCTGACAACTTGTACCCAGATTGTTTATATTCTACAGACCGACAATGCTTTTTAAATTTAGGATATCCTTTTTTTTTTGCTGCTTCTTTACAGCGACGATAAAAGTTACTAATTGAAGTCCAAGCTACTTCTGCTGAGGCTTGTCTAGCTGATGAGTTTAATTTGTTTACAAAAGGAAACTCACTAGCTAACTCTTTGCTTAGTTTATACAAACGAGACTTGTCAACCCCTTGGTTGTCTATCCAATATCTAATGGCTTTGTTTCTAATGAACTGTGCCGTCCTGATAGCTTCATCCAAAGAGTTGTATTGATTTTTTTTCCCGTTTAATAGCTTGGCCTCTCTTACTAACATTGTTATCTTTTTAACCCTGTGGGATTATTTAATCATAGATTCTTGAATATAAACAACTGACTGATATACAATCCATCAACTTCTCGAATTACTGTACCCGTCTTAACCTTGAAACCTTTGGGTATTGGGCGATTGTACACAAAGGGGACTAAACCAATTTTTGGTAAGTTGATACAAAAACGACCGTTAGCATTTTTGACTATATTGGTATTTGATAACTGAGGATAACTGAAGGAATTATAGTAATTGCTGCCTTTGAATCTAGGTCTACCACTGGTTTTGCCGTTTTTATCAGCTTGAGTAAAATTATCCATTGTGGTTTGCACACGCTGGATAACATCTTGAAGAACCTGGGAGTGCATAGACTTATACTCAGGAAATAGTTTTTTAGTCTGTGTTAAGTCTGCCAGTTGAACAGTTTCCCACAACACATAACCATTGACTATATTCAGATGCTTATCTCCTTTCTTGGTTATCGGGTTACCATTGCTGTCTTTTTTCCTGCCCCATACGCGTTTGTACTCTAAATTCTGGGATGTTTTTGTAGACTTGCTCTACAGGTACTACTGAAACATTAAGTGGACAAGCATTAAGGAGTGTGCGCGTAGCCTCAAACCAATTCAACCTTTCAGCCAAACGATAGTTATATTGCTTCCTAGCCATGTGTAACCAGCTAGATATAATCACCGTTTGCCTTTTATCTGGTTTGAGCTTGTACTTATATTTCAGTAGCATCCTAGAATCGACCTTTATATCTACCTATAGTTAGTATACCCAAAATAACGGCAAACTACACAAATAACGCCCGGCTTCCCATACGACGCTCCCCTTGCGGGAGAGCGCGGGACTTCTCGCCGGGGGAGTTAAACTGAGACTAAACATCACAATGGTCTGAAAATAATAAAGTGGGGCAGACTAAACTTACCTACCCCACTACACTATATTAATTTAGCGATGAATTAGTATCTTCTTTGATTGGGCTTGTGTACAATGAAGCTCAATACCTGACACTGCTTCACGTTATCAAAACCCATCACGCGAATATAGCAATCAGAATTTTCCTGACGGCAAGCATCAATTTCTACTAAAACTTCTTCAACTGTTCTGGCATGAAACAGAGGTAACTTCCACAAAGTCCAGTAGTGCATTTCTGGTGCTGAAGATTCACTAAATTCTACACCAGCAATGAAACCTTGCTCCAAAATGTATTGAAGTTGTTTACGAGTTTGCATCTCAGTCAGAGGTGGCAAATAGGAAAGGGTTTCGTAACGGCGCTCTTTTGGTAATGTTCTCATTGTTTTTTTACTGTTTAATCAATGTGCAAGGGAGCTTAATTTTTAATCAATCAAGATTTTAGATCTCAGCCCCGTGATTTACTCCTGGGGGAATTTTTAACCGCAGATTTTCGTGGCTAATCAGTTCGTTGCTCAGGCTCTAAACTAGGGTCAGCTATTTCTAGTTGCGTTATCTTTTCCAGATACCCACGGCGATGTTCCATATTAGCTTTTTGAATACCACTGCGAACCATTTCTGGTAAATACTCAGCTACTTCCTCTGCTAAATGCTTTCTAACGGTCATCACTCTAAATGCTAATTCTTTATTGTCCTGAAGTAGCTCTTGTAGGTAAGCTTCTCCATCCTGAATTTTGCCTGTCGAGGAAAAACCACTTAACCAAATTGCTAACGGCGGGTTTGTCTCTCGTAACTGATTCGTTACTGTCCGCACAGCTTGATAGGTTAGGTAGCTCGTCAGTACCTTTGTAGTATCTTTAGCAACTTTTTTTATATCCATATTTGACCCTAGCCTGAATCTATGGTTAGACTTTAGATTTTAGATTAAGGATAGATTAAATCCTTAGCAGTCAAGTTTGACATATCTATCTATGTCTTGCCATCTAAAATCTAAAATCTTCCATTTTCAACAGACTTAGAGGGTGTCCATGGCCTCGAACTCGAACTTGATTTCTTTCCAGAGTTCACAAGCAACGGCCAAATCAGGAGACCACTTAGCAGCTTCACGAATTACATCGCCACCTTCTTTGAAGAGGTTACGACCTTCGTTACGAGCTTGGATACAAGCTTCTAGAGCTACACGGTTAGCTGTTGCACCAGGAGCATTACCCCAAGGGTGGCCTAAAGTACCACCACCGAATTGTAAGCAGGAATCATCACCGAAGATTTCTACTAGAGCTGGCATATGCCAAACGTGAATACCACCAGAAGCAACTGGCATTACACCAGGCATAGAAGCCCAATCTTGAGTAAAGTAAATACCACGTTCGCGGTCTTGCTCAATGTGGTCTTCTCTCATCAAGTCAACAAAGCCCATAGTGATTCCTTTTTCACCTTCGAGCTTACCAACCACAGTACCAGAGTGTAAGTGGTCACCACCAGACATTCTCAAGCACTTAGCTAAAACTCGGAAGTGAATACCGTGAGCTTTCTGACGGTCAATTACAGCGTGCATTGCACGGTGGATGTGTAATAAAATACCGTTGCGACGGCACCATTTGGCCAAAGTTGTATTTGCAGTAAAACCACCAGTTAGGTAGTCATGCATGATGATTGGAGTGCCAATTTCCTTAGCAAACTCAGCACGCTCCATCATTTGTTCAACAGTAGGAGCAGTTACGTTGAGGTAGTGGCCTTTAATTTCACCAGTTTCAGCCTGGGCCTTTTCAATAGCTTCTTGAACGAATAAGAAGCGATCGCGCCAGCGCATGAAAGGTTGAGAGTTAATATTTTCGTCATCCTTGGTAAAGTCCAAGCCTCCACGCAAGCACTCATAAACTGCTCTACCGTAGTTCTTAGCAGATAGACCTAACTTAGGCTTAATAGTACAACCTAATAGAGGACGACCATACTTATTTAATTTGTCACGCTCAACAGTAATACCGTGAGGAGGACCTTCAAAAGTCTTCAAATAAGCTACTGGAATCCGCATATCTTCCAAACGTAGCGCCCGTAGTGCTTTGAAACCAAATACGTTACCTACAATGGAGGTCAACATATTAGTTACAGAACCTTCCTCAAACAAATCTAGAGGATAGGCTACATAGCAAATATATTGATTATCTTCGCCAGGAACAGACTCAATATCATAACAACGACCTTTGTAGCGATCTAGGTCGGTCAGCAAGTCAGTCCATACTGTTGTCCAAGTACCAGTAGAAGATTCAGCAGCTACCGCAGCACCAGCTTCTTCTGGAGGAACTCCAGGCTGAGGAGTCATACGGAAAGCAGCCAAAACATCTGTATCTTTTGGTATGTAATCAGGGGTGTAATAAGTCAGTTTATAGTCTTTAACTCCAGCCTGATACCCAGACTTAGACTGAGTTTGTGTTTTAGCGTAACTCATATCTTATTTCCTAAGAATCTCTTTACTCATTCTGTATATTTCACAGACTATTTTAGATAATATCAAGAATTAGAACTTTTCTACTTAAAAGATTATTTATTTATTAATAACTTTTTTTAATCCTTTTGTTACATTTGTTAATTTTATCGTAGTAATAGTTGGAAATAAATCAAGTGCATAATTGCTCATTGACAAAAAAACATAGATATGCAAGAAAAAACTCACTTCTGATAAGAGGATTAAATACTCAGTAAGCTATAGGGGATCATAAAAAAAAATTACATAGTTAGGAAAAGTCAAGACTCTGATGATTAACTAATCTAAGCAATTAGACTCTGACTTTCTGTAGTAAGTATGACTAACTATTAAAGCAAATAGTCGTTTTTTTCTAGAAAAAATTACTAGCCAATACAGCAAAAAATCGGTAAATTAATTTTCATAGTGGGCTAATTATTTAGCATCTATCTATTAATAACTATCCTATAAAAACACTAATTTATTGTACATTTAATCTACATTTTTTCACAACAAAAATAAAAATAACTAAAACGGATTATTCTTGACTATAAAGATTTCCTTAATTTGACTTCCACTAAGCAAATTAAATGCACAGTAGTGGACAGACACATCTAATATCAAATCCGGCAGCATTGGTGTAATGAGATAAAGAGGTTGGGGAATATGGCTTACAAGGGTATGTTTTTTACCTTTGATGTAAAAAAAGTGTGGGGAGAGGAGTAAGTATAGAGTATAAAAAACTACATTTTTCTTGAGATTTTATACTAAATAAGAGTGATTACTGACCCCTTTGTTAAAAACCTAAAAAAATAAGGGGAGGAAGTTAGCCAGCCTGTTTTAACGGCTGGTTGAATAACGACACGCGGGTTTTAACCCGTAGTAAAAATCTGCTATAGTAGCTATACTAGAGATAGCAAGTAAGAACAAGGTTTGTCGCCATGACAAGAGCGCTAGTGCGGTGAAATTCCGGTGGACAGGAGACGGGGAATTAATTTCCTACGACGGCTGTTTGCGTAGCATTCCGTAGGAAAAGCAAGCAGGCAGCTAAAGCAGTGATTTATTGCTCCAACATCTTGAGTAAAACCACTCGTGAAAGCTAAAAAAAAGTA
>NZ_JBNHER010000299.1:0-7364 GCF_050015975.1 Dapis purpurea BLCC-M126
TTAGCTTCTGTTGAAGCTCCTGCTATCAAGGGTTAATTTTTAACTGATTGATTAATTAAAAGCTCTCCATTTTTGGAGAGCTTTTTTTTTGTTTGTGATGGAAAATTTATAACTTTTGCAGAATAGTTATTATCTTCTACACATAGGATTTTGCATAACTCTGATTTAATGAATAGGCAGGAACAGAAAATTGACTGTGCCTCTGTTGTGAAAATCATCTTTTAAAAATTATCTTTGATTAACCAGTAAAAAATTACATATAAAAAATTACATATACTGTTGCGCAATAGTTTTAATCTTCTATATATAGGGTTTTGCCAGAAGTCTTGATTTAATAAATAGGCAGGAACAGAAAATTGACTGTGCATCTGTTGTGAAAATTATCTTTTAAAAATTATCTTTGATTAACTAGCAAAAAAAATTACTTATACCGTTGCGGAATAGTTATTACCTTCTACAGAAAAGGTTTTCCCAAAAGTCCTGATTTAATTATTTAGAAACACAGACAAATAACATTTGCCCTGCTCCTCCTTTTTCTGCTGCCATACAACAAGCTAAAGTTTGATTACCATCTTCTGGTTCTGTCGGTGGGAAAATTTCTGTTTGGTAAATATAATTTTTTGTTTAATTAGGCAAACCCATGGTTTCTAAAGATTCGGCAAATCTTGTATTTTCTAAATAGTAAGTCTGTTGTTGTTTTTAACAGTAATTTACGTTGGTCATCGCTTCTGTTTCTCTAGCTTTGCTTATCATATTTAACATTGAGCCTAAAGATATGGAAGCTAATATCCCTAGAATTATGATAACTACTAAAAGTTCGATGAGAGTGAATCCTGAAATTTTTGATTGATGATGTCTGTGAGATTTATCTATCAAAAATATGAGATATTTATTCATAACAAAAATGTCTATTTATCAAAAAATCAGTGAGTTTTATGATTGATGATTACTCACTGAATTTAATTTAAAAAAATTAGTTAGGCTCTTCTTATTACCACCATGTCTAGTATCTATGGTAGCAATTTGTTTGCCAAATTGAATAAGTCACCCCATTCTAAATCAGATAAACTCCAACAATAATTAAGCACTGCACCAGATTTAGTTAAGTTGAGCGATCGCCACAAAGAAATTGCTACTTTAGAAAAATAGATATTGCAGGAAGGTTGTCGTGTAATAGCTATTCTAGGTAATTCTGGAATTGGTAAAACTGCTTTAGCTTGTTACTTACTACAAAAAATTAAAACTAATTTTGAGCTAGTAATTTGCCTAGACCTAAACTTATCTCCAGATTTAGAAAATACCTTAAAAGCTTTAATATTATCAACTGGCAATAAAACAAAAAATCAACTACCCTCGACTTTAGGGGAAAAGCTATCAATTTTATTGTCAAACCTGCAAAAAAAACGTTGTTTAATTGTGCTAGATGATGTACAAACTTTACTCAGCGAAAAACAACTAGCTGGAAATTATCGGTCACAGTACAGAAGCTATAAAAAATTATTTAAAATAATTGGCGAAACAGTTCACACAAGTTGTTTTATTATTAACAGTTGGGAATCTCCCCAAGAAATTATCACTTTAGCTGGAAAAAATTCCCCCGTTCGTATTTTCCCACTAAAACCTTTAGGTTTAGCAGCTTCATAAATTCTCAAAGAAAGCAAATTGTTAGATGAGTCGCAATGGCAAAATTTGATTAATATCTATGAAGGAAACCCTCTATGGTTAAAAATTGCAGCTAATACAATTCAAGAAATTTTTGGCGGAAGGGTAAGAGAATTTTTTAAATATGAACAACTATATATAAGTGAAGAATTAGGAATAATTTTAGAAAAGCATTGGCAGCGTTTGTCGGAAACAGAACAAAAATTTATTACTTGCCTGAGTCAGAAAATGGCACCTATTTCTATCGATAAATTGTTGACAGATACTCAAGTTTCGCCACAGGAATTATTTAATGCTATAAAATCTTTAGGGCGACGTTTTTTGATAGAAACTAAAATGCAGGAACAAGAAACCTTATTTGTGGTTTTGCCAATTTTTAGACAATATGTAGTATCCAGTGCTGAGGATTTGGAAAAATCACATTATATTTAACTGAAGGTGAGAGGAAAATTTATCTATAATTTTCAGATAGCAACGAAAGTGGAAGAAGAAGAAACCCTATTTTCAGTTTTGCTGATTTTTAGACAATATGTAATATCTACTCCTGAGGATTATCAAAAATAGTGAATATTTTATAGAAAACATAGATAAATATCCATTTGGGTTTTTACTAATCTTGAGCTTTGCTATTTCACTCAAGTAATAAAATCTCTCCAAATAATCAATCCTAACCGCATATCAAATCAAAGGTCAGAAATATTGCTAGAATACTATAGCAAAGAACAAACTTTTGGCAGAATTTTGCAGAGGTTGACTCCGCCCTTTACTATAATCAAATATCTAGAATTAAAAATAGAATGACTTTGGCTCAAGCACTGGCACAAGAGTGGAAAACTAGACTTCAGGAAGATTATCCAAACCATAACTCAGATATCCACAATAGTATTATTTGTTGGCTATTGGGAGATGATCCCAGTAGGTTAGAAACCCTTACTCCTGTCCAAAAAGAAATGGCATCTAAGGGAAGAGAATTTCTGTATCGAATTCTAGGACAAAGATATTTAGACGTTTCGCCAGAACGAGCTTATCAAAACTTGATGCAGCGCTTGAGTGGATTAGTGATGCTACGACAGAAAATACGAGCATGGGTCAATACCAGTCGCGATCGCCAGCGAAGTGTAATTGACGTCCTGCAAGAAGTAGTCCAAGAAATGCTCAATAGCGATCGCTACCTACAACAGCAAATGGCCAAGATTGCCGAATGTACAAAAAATTCCCAGTTGCGAAACTCTTTATTGTTGGCCAGTGTAGAAGAATATTGTATAAGGCCAATTCGTAATCAACCTTTACTAGTTTATAGATTTGTCAATTATTTACGTAGGACTCAAAGAGGTGGTCTAACTCAAGTACCAGTCAAAGAATGGGTCAAATTAATTTCAGAGGATATTACCCCTGGTGATACGGAAGACCGAGTAAGTTTGTTGGATGCTGTGGTGACATCGGAGTATCAAGATGCAGAAGCAATGGAACAACAACATCAACTTCGGTCTAAGGTTCAAGAAGAATTTGAGAAATATTTGGTGGAAAAAGTTGACGAAAAAGCTGCAGAATGGTTAAGACTTTATATTAGAGGTAATACTCAAGATGAAATTGCTCAAACTTTAAATATGCCTGTCAAACAGGTATATAGACTACGGGAAAAAGTCAGTTATCATGCAATTCGTGTTTTTGCACTTAAACAACAACCAGAATTAATAGCGAGTTGGCTAGGAATTTCTCTTAATGAGCATGGCCTAGGTTTGACTTCTAGTCAATGGCAAGAATATTGGCAAAATCTTAATTCTCAACAACGTCATTTAATTGAAGCCTTAAAATCTGGTGCAAGTATAGAGGAAATTGCTAAAAAGTTAAACCTGAAAACTAATCAAGTTATTAGTGAATGGACGAAACTATATTTGGCTGCTCAATCTTTACGGAATAGTTCTTAATCACAAGAAATAAATATTAAGTAGGCAAAATATATTTAAGCAAAATTTTTCTAAGTTATTTAGCCTGCAAAAAAGTAATGTGTAATTAATTTTGTCTTGGTGTTTAGTAAGGATTTAATCGCTCATTAACCTGTTCATAGATTATTAGAGATATCTAGGTTTGAGCTATTTTAATATATTAAGTTTTCAGCTATCTCCACCCTCAGAAAAATTAAAGTGACTTTAGTCAGAGGCTCAATTAATTCAATATGTAAACTTTTAGGATAATATAGTATTATTAGTCAACTACTCTAACCACTACTCTAAATATTCAAAAATTACCGCATTGATTTAATCCCAATGCCTCACCCATATTAAAAATTAGTGGGTCTATGTTAAGCAGATGGAAAAAGCTCAGTATATAAACTGAGTTAAGCTATTATTCTCAAAGTTATTATTAACTCAATTTCAATAATTCTAGTGGAGAAAGTGAATGCCTATCTTAAATCCCGATCTTCAAAGACATGATTTCTATTAGTTTTAAATCAACAACTCAAAAATGTTAGCATTTCACAACAATGAGGGGGTAAAGGAAATGGATAATCCCCAGATATTTGCCTTAATTGACAATATATTACCATTTGAAGCCTGTTTATACTATCAAATCTTACCTCTATCCGTAGAAGGAAGTAGAGTCAGACTTGGTGTAGTTGACCCGCAAGACTCTTCTGCTTTAGATTATGCTCGCCGATTACTATCTTACTTAAATTGTTCACTGGTAAGTGAAGAAATTTCCTCTGAAACTCAAAGGTCAATCCTCTCATCTTATTTAAGCCATATTGGCAATCAAAAATCAAAAAGTTCTAGCGCTTCTAGAGTTAGTATAGCCAAGGAGAATCAAGAACAAATTGATAATTCTCAGTCTGCTATGGTTGGCAAAAATCAACAATCTTCGGAAGCAAAAAATACAACAGAGCAAGGCAGTCTTCTCAAAAATTATCAAGATTCACAACAGACAAAACTTCAATTTGAAGCTCAATCTTCATCAAAAAACTCTCTATGTGATATTTTGGAATTATCTTTAACAAGTTCTTCCCAACTTACTTCTTTAGAAGTTATAGGTACTTTAGAGCCTCAAAAGTTATTAAGAGAATTGCTGCTGAGAGTTTTAGAATCAGGAATTGGTAGACTTTATTTTGAACAAAAACAATCCCAAGGTAGAATTCTTTGGAGTCAAGATGGAGTTCTTAAGTCTGTAGTTGAAAATTTAGAAGCAAAGAAAATTGAAGCTCTTATTAATGAGTTAAAAATTCTTACAAAAATGTCTTTAATTCCTACTAAAAAACCTAGGCAAGTAGAAATAGAAAGAATTTATCAAAATAATCATTTATTATTGCGTTTGAGAGTAATGCCTGGAGAATATGGGGAAGAAGCGACATTACAAGTATTAAGAGGAGCAGCTTTAAGATTTTATCAACAGCAACAGTTATCCTTGTTGAGTCAAGATGCTTTTAAACTAGGCAAACAACTACAGATTAAAATCAATCAAGTTTGCTCTCGTCAGCATTTAGCTCCATTTCAACTAGATAGCTTATTGACTTTGCAGAAATTACTTGATAATATTGAGCATCAAATTGACTGTATCATTTCTCAACAAAATAATCAATTTTCATAGATATATTCATTCATGGATAATGAATAATTGATAATTACCTCTAGTTAAAACCGTAACGTAATTGAAGATAAGGAAATTACAATTTCTTTTCTCGAGGGAAGATTGGATATGGCGTACTTCACAGCAGCTCTGCATTCTTCGGGAAACCTGCTGTTACAGAGTTGCTGTTTTTCATGTCAGCGATAGCTGAAACGCCGTGTCCCATCCTACGAAAAGCTCCGCAAACATTTTGGCGAGAGGCGAAGTGCGGAGTTATGCGCCAGCAAAATGACCGATCTTTCTCTTGAAATAGAAGACTTTAAACAGAATTGATTAATTATCAATTATCCATTGGTAATTAGTAGCTATCTATCAGAGTGCAACTAAAAGAAAAGTATTACTTTGTGTTAATATAGGCAAATTTTTGTTGTCAAATATATTAGCTTTACTTGCTATAGCAATTTCATCGAAGTTGAGTAAAAAACCTCGTTGCTTTCAGACAACAGTTAAGGAGGTTTGGTGGACTTTTGATTGTTACTAAATAACCAACTTTATGTTTTACATCTCATTTCAAAATGCTATATAAAATTTCAAGTAATTAAAAATTGGTTAATTCTATGTGCAATGGAAGCAAATAATTAACCAATTTCTGAGTAAAGTTATACAAGAGCTGGTTCTGTCTGTGGCCAACGGTTAACAGTTTTACCAATAACTGACATTTCCTTCATTAACCGATCAAACTTATCAGGTGTTAGGGATTGAGGGCCATCTGACAGAGCTTTGGCTGGATTTGGATGGACTTCAATCATCAGAGAATCTGTCCCTGCTGCAATAGCTGCCATTGCCATTGCAGGTACATATTCAGCCCTACCAGTACCATGACTAGGGTCAATCATAATTGGTAAATGAGTCAGCGATCGCAAAACTGGTATTGCAGACAAGTCCAGAGTATTACGAGCATACTGACGGTCAAATGTGCGAATACCCCGCTCACAGAGAATAACATTTGAATTTCCAGCAGCTAAAATATATTCTGCAGCCATTAACCAGTCTTCAATAGTTGCAGCCATTCCCCGCTTCAAAAGTACAGGTTTGTCTTGAGCACCGACCTTTTTTAATAGTGAGAAGTTTTGCATATTACGAGCGCCAATTTGTACGACATCTGCCACTTCACTCAACATGGGCAAGTCTTCAGCATCCATTAACTCTGTAATAATACCCAGACCAGTTTTTTCTCTAGCTGCAGCCAACAAATTTAAAGCACTCTCACCATGTCCCTGAAAAGAATAAGGAGAAGTACGAGGTTTATAAGCACCTCCACGCAGGAACCTAGCACCAGCAGCTTTCACCCGTTGGGCTGTTTCTATAATCATCTCCTCATTTTCCACCGAACAAGGTCCAGCAACTACAACTAGAGGGTGATCGAGGCCAAAAGGTACAGGTCCATCTGGAGTAGATACTACTACTGTACTAGCTTCTCCGTGACGAAACTCAAGACTTGCTCGTTTGTAGGGGCGTTCAACCCGCATTACTTGCTCGATCCAAGGACTCATTTCCTGTAATTGTAATGGATCTAGGTCTGCAGTATCTCCTACTAAGCCAATGACAACTTTATAGCGCCCAACAATTTTTTCTGGAGTTAAACCCCAATTAGTTTGGAGTTCGTTACAAAGACGATCTATTTCTGTTTCTGGAGAACCAATTTTAGTTACTATAATCATTTTTACTTTTACGGTTGAATAGGTCCAGGTTCAATTAAGACTATCTTTACCATAAGTTGAAACAGTAAAGTTCTTGTAATTTCTTAATAAATCTAATACAAAGTTCTGTTTTCTCTCATAGATATGATACTTTGCTTCTCTACAGAAACTACAAAATAAAGTTTGGGAGAATAAGGACAATCTAGAGAGGAGATTTTGTTCATATCTCTAAGTAAGCATTCAAAGGCTGGCTATTAGCTTTATAACCTTTAAAGAAAGAATTAGCATCTTCGTAATTTTCAAGGATTAAAAGTTACTTTAATTAATTGATAATGGATAATTACCGAATAATTAAGGTATAAAGCCTCTCCTTCTAAAGGAGAAACAATCAGGACTTACGCAAAGACACTATATATAGCGTATGCCAAATAGAGCGATGTA
>NZ_JBNHER010000300.1:0-47393 GCF_050015975.1 Dapis purpurea BLCC-M126
GATGCACGAAAAGACTTAACTTGCATAATTATATAGATCTCAAATGGGTTCTATACTTCAACAGATCATAAGTTAGGAAGATTCAAAGTCTATTTTTGACCATTATTAGTCATGATTATATCATGTCCGCTGGTATCGTTTGTGTAAACCCAAGTGTGAATATTTACAGGAAATTAAAGTTTTTTTAGGCTTTTACAGCGGTTTTCATATCAATAAACCACAATGATACTAACTCCTAATTCCTAACTCTTAACTTCTAACTCCTGCCTCCTAACTCCTAACTCCTAACTCCTGACTACTAACTCCTAACTCCTGACTCCTAACAATGAGTTTAGTGGTCTACTCAAATGAAAAGCGCTGTAAGCCTTCTCTCCTAGATAACTAACTTCTTCCTTACCCTTACCTTACAATACCGATGCTACCGGACATGATATTATTCTTATTGTTAACCTTTCTCCCCACCTCCCACACTCCGCAAACTTCCCCACCCAATCAGATATAGCAAGATTTTTGATAAATGGTATTATATTATGTGCCCCCTTCGGGGGAGCTACGCTAACGGTTAAATAGTTATACATAATTAAAGTTCGTAGTAGGGCTTCAGCCCGAACTGTAGATAGGGCTGAAGCCCTACTACAAACCATATACTTTATTATAAGTGATTATCCGAATATGATATTAGAGCAAGTCCGGTAGCATCGGTATTGTAAAATAAGGGTGAAGTAAGAAGGCTTAAAAGCTGGAAAAACTTAAATTTTCTGTAGATATCCACCCTCTTGTTTACACAGTCCGATACCAGTGGACATGATATGATTTAAGAACTATTAATATACGCCTTTAGTATTAGTTATAAACTATTTGATTTCGTCTTTAAATAATTAATAAATGATTTGGCTTAAGTGAAAACTAGGAGAAAATATAATCAATATAAGTTCTCTTTCCTATACATAAATAAATATCTAATATCCGGGAACTATTATCGAAAATCCTAGTCCGCAGCCAGGAAAATAAGATTATAAATTTCAAAATTTTTGCAGTTACTTTCCTGATATAAAAATTCACATTAGTAAAACTAGATAGTTGAAATACTTATTTAATTATCAGGAAAATTGTCAAGTAAGACAATTATTATCTACAACCAAATTAACAAAATCAACTCGCTAACACGGAATAGTAAACCGTAAAAGCGCAGTATTTTTTTGTCAATTTTTTCCTCATGTATGCTCAATATTATCAATCTTTATCACAAAATACTTAGAGTAGTTAACAAATATTTCCAAACCTACTAATAGTCAACATAAACTACAAAATAAAAATTACTATGTCAGAAATAATAATTAATCCTACCTTACCTGAAAGTATACAAATTGATCCCAACACAGGCACCGTAATCATCGAAGGATTCGACGATCGCCTAAATCGCTTAAATGGTACCATTAATAATGATCGAATCCAACTAGGTTCCCTGAATGATGTAGCCGTTGGTTTAGAGGGTGATGATACCATCTGCGGGGGAGATGGCGATGACTCAATGATAGGTAGTCAAGGAGATGATTTTCTTCAAGGAAAAAATGGTAATGATGTTCTCCGAGGTGGGGTGGGGAATGACGAACTCCACGGCAACCGAGACAATGATACCATCACAGGAGATGATGGCAATGATATTATCTATGGTGGAAAAAATGATGATAATCTTTCTGGTGGAAATGGTAACGATACTATTTACGGTAATGAAGACAATGATACAGTAGATGGAGGTGATGGAGATGATTATATTCAGGGTAATGAAGGTAGTGATACCATCGCTGGTAGACTCGGTAATGATACTGTATTCGCTGGAAAAGATAATGACTTCGTTGAAGGTAATGAAGGAGATGATATCCTATTTGGTGATCTAGGTAATGATACCCTGAGAGGTGGTGATGGTAACGACTTCCTTCAAGGTAACCAAGGAGATGATATCCTGTTTGGTGAAGAGGGTAATGATACTATTCGAGGTGGAAAAAATAATGATATCCTAGATGGTGGACTAGGTAATGATTCTTTATTAGGTGATGATGGTAATGATACCCTGATAGGTAATATTGGCAATGATACCTTATTCGGTGGAATTGGTAATGACTGTTTAAATGGTGGTATTGATAATGACTTCCTGCAAGGTGGGAATGGTGACGATACTCTCCTAGGTGGTGAAGGTGCAGACACCTTGATTGGTGGCATTGGTAATGACATCATTGATGGGGGCAGTGGAGCAGATGTTTATATTTTTGATAATGCTCCAGGAAATATTGATACTCTCACCAATTTCCAAGGCACTGCAGAGGGCGATATTATTCAGATAGATGATACAATAATTTCTGGTAGTACTGCTGACTTACAAATAGTTCAAAACATTGGAGAATTTAATGATGTTAGTAATATAGTTTACGAAGAAAATACAGGAAATCTTTACTTTGTTGACTCAACTAATACACTACAACAGTATGCAGTTTTAGAAATGCCATTTGATCAAAATACTCTCACTACAGATGACTTTGAAATTATCTAAAACACGATTCATTAATGGATAATGGATAATTGATAATTGATAATTGATAATGGTTTTAGGTCTGTTTATTCGCTATTTTTTTATATAGTTATATCATGTCCGGATAATCAGTGATAAAAAAGTTTTTGTTTGTAGTAGGGCTTCAGCCCTAAGTCATGGATAGGGCTGAAGCCCTACTACGAACTTTAATTATAACTATTCAACTGGACATGATATTAGGTTTATTTTCTCCTACCTAATTAACTTAGATATGGAAAAAATATTACCTGAAAATCCAACACAAAAAAATTATTCTGGCAACTTATATTGTTCTACAATTTTTTTGGCAAACTCTGGGACATGAGCCTCTAATTTTTCTGGATGATTCCGCTTTACATAAAGATAATTGCGAGTGAAATGGGAATCAATAGAAAATCGTCCATATTCCAAACCTTTAGGACCAATTCTTTCAATTACAACTCCCATTAATTTGGCAGCCCACATTGGTAATGTTACAGCTTTGTCATAAGCTGGAATACTTTGTTGAACAGCTTCATGTCTATCTCCTTGAGACATTACAGGTTGAGTATCTAACTGATCCATCACCAAATCTAACATTTGTTTTCCCGTCTCATTTCTAACAGTAATCCACTGCCAACCAAAGGGCGCTCCCATATATCCAACTACTAAATCTGCTAAACCATTTACATAGTCAAAACAACTCAGACAAGAAGGAGCAAAAATATCTTTTAGCTTTTTAGTATTTAAACCAAAAAACGGTACTTTTTCTATCGAACCATCCTCATGTTTAAAATGTACTCGGAAGTCTTGCATAAATTCATAATGTACAACAGTTTCTGGTGACCTACTTGTAGTTTCCAAGAACTTTTGCAAACCCTCTCTTGTCACATTATCCACACAGGGAGTTCCTAAAACATAGAGCTTTTCTAGACCTAATTGTTTTTCCACCGCTCGTAATGCTTGAATCTGACAACCAACCCCTATTACTAATAATTTTTTCAGCCCTGATTTTTCAATTTCTTCTAATACTGAAAGATTAGGAGAAAGAGTCGGTTTATTAACTTTTGCTGCCAATACTTCCTCTGGAGTACGAGCAATAACTGGCATTGGTTGAAAGCGGTCTTCCTTAGTATTTTGTACACAGACTACACCCTCTACAATACCTTGATTTAGCATTTCACAGGCGATCGTACTTACAATACCAGTCCATTGTGCCCCCTCAATAGGTTGTTTTTTCCGAGCTGCCATCATATCTTGATGAACGCCGAAATAGGTTTCATTTTCCCGATCCAGGTTGCGAGTGCGTCCGTGAGTTTGTTGTTCGAGATTGTCAAATTGTTGGTTAAGAAATGCACAGGCATCCTTGACATAATGGATATAATATGTATCGCAAAGACCACATTCGCTACAGAGTTCTTTGGCAGGGCGACGAGCACCTGGTCTGAGTGCTTTAGCTTTCTTATGTTTGGGGGTGTTTGGAATTGAGATAGTCATTGAAAGTTGATTTGTTAAAGTTAGTAACTTTTATTTAGGATACCACTTATCAGTTATCAGTTATCACTTATCAGTTATCAGCATGGAAAGGTATCTAATAGACATCTCTATAAAAGAGGGAACAGGGAAAAGGGAACAGGGAACAGGAAGAAATAATAGATAATTTCTGGATAAGAATTGATTTGATTTTTAATTTTCACCAGATATCTAATATAAACCCGGTTTATGTATTTTTATACTATAATATACTTTCAAAAATTCTCTTTTTGGGTATTCTAATTTATGGTCAAACCACCTAAACAGACCTTATTAGCTTTGCTGAAAATAGCTCTCTTGTCTACTTCTTTGCCTTTAATAGCAACAAATTTTTCTCTAGTATATCCAGGCACTAAGCAAATTAATAGTCTGGTATTTGCCCAAGTAAATGTTCAACCTAGTCCTCAACCTAGTGCTAGTCTTGAACCAAAAAAGACAAGTCAACCCACCGAACAAAAAACACAGGAAAAACCGGAAAATTATGATGATGAGAAAGGGTTGGAAGGGTGGTTAATTTTAATTCCTGCGCTGATGGGTTTGTATTTGGGAATTCTCTGGGTTCGCCCCCTATGGTTATTGAAACTACCTGCGGAATTGAAGATACCGGAAACACCTAAAACTCCAGAGCTGAAATTACCTGTTGGTATCTTACTTTTTCTCAAGTATCGCCCCTGGGTATTAGATGCTTGGGTTAAAGAACATCTGGAGACTTTTGAAAGGAAGTTTCTGGAGAATGAAACTGTTGAGGAGCGAAAAGATTATGTTTCGCTTCCGGTTGAATTAAATAGTGAAGAAATTGATGAACTGACAGCGGAAACCTTGAGCGAACCTTTTAAAAAAGAAAAGCGAGTGCGACTGTTAATTTGGGGGGAGGGAGGATCGGGAAAAACAACTATTGCTTGTCAAATTGCTAAATGGGCAATGAAAAAACAGGATCAATCCAAAGCTTTAGCTAAACATTTGATGTTACCAGTTTTAATTGAGAAGGAAATTGATAATACTGGAGATGGCATCAAACCGATAATGGAAGCAATAATGGCAGAAATTCAGGAGTTGATCGACAACGAACAAATGATAGTCGATGAATTATTGGTTAAACAACTCCTGCGACAGCGCCGAATTTTATTGATAGTCGATCGCTATTCGGAGATGAATCAGGAAACTCAAGCAAAATTTAATCCTGACTCGAAGGAGTTTCCAGCAAATGCTTTAATTGTCACTTCCAGAATAGAGGAAGATTTCCGGGGTATTGATATTAAAATTCAAACTCTCAGGTTTGATGGAGGAAAGTTAGCTTATTTTATCGAGCAATATTTGAAGGAGTGCGGTAAGTGGCATTTATTTGAGGCGGATCAAGAAGAATTTTTACACGAATGCGCTCAACTTGCGCGAATAGTTGGGGAACAGAAGACTATTACTGTTTTGCTGGCAAAGCTTTATGCTGAGAAGATGATTAATAGTCAGGAGAATAATGTTACCTCCGAGGGTTCTCTCGACAATATTCCCGATCTAATACTTAACCACTTAGAAAAGTTGAACCGTCAAGGTGAAAGAGAGACTAGAAGTGAATATCCTACGGTTAAAAAGGATGCTCAACTAATTGCTTGGAAATGTTTGGAGCAAAATTATAAACCATCCTATGCGGAGCGCAAAGAAGTGATTGAAGCTTTTAGCAGTTTGGGGAGAGATGATGCAATATCATGTCTTGAGTATTTTGAGAAATACCTAAGACTGCTAAAGTCTATTGGATATGGTGAAAGAAAAGACAGAAACAAAATTCGCTTTGCTCTCGATCCGTTGGCAGAATATTTGGCTGCACTATATTTGGTAGAGGAGAATAAGGATGATGAGAAAAAGTGGGGGGAGTTCCTAGCAACAGCAGAGCAAAAGTTGGGTAAGGAAGAAATTAAAGGCTTTTTGTTGGCAGTGAGAGATTGTTGTTTGGCAAAAGGTTCGGAGGTGAGAGTACCCAATTTTGTAGCAGATGAAATTGGGAAATTAGCAGGATTAGATTTGGAGGCTTTACAAAAAGAGTTAGAGAGGCAAAGGATTAAAAGGCTTGTGCGAAACTTGTTTGCTCCAGGGGCAACCGTACAAGATAGGGTGGACGATCTTCAAAAAATTGGAGATAGTGGTTCAGTTGCTAAGTTTGTTGCTCTTGATATTGTTAAATATCTAAAAGATGATGATTCATCTTTGCGTTATTCTGCTGCAGAGGCATTGGGCAACTTAGGCAATGATTCTGAACCTGTGGTGCAAGCTCTTTTACCTTTACTTCATGATGAAGATTCAATTGTGCGTGAATCTGCTGTAAGAGCATTGGGCAACTTAGGCAATGCTTCTGAACCTGTAGTGCAAGCTCTTTTGCCTTTACTTCATGATGAAGATTCGGATATGCGTCAATCTGCTGCAGAGGCATTGGGTAACTTAGGCAATGATTCTAAGCCTGTGGTGCAAGCTCTTTTACCTTTACTTCATGATCACCTTTTATCTGTGCGTGAATCTGCTGTAAGAGCATTGGGCAACTTAGGCAATTCTTCTGAACCTGTAGTGCAAGCTCTTTTACCTTTACTTCATGATTTATCTGTGCGTGAATCTGGTGTAAAAGCATTGGGCAACTTAGGCAATGCTTCTGAACCTGTAGTGCAAGCTCTTTTACCTTTACTTCATGATAACGATTGGGATATACGTCAATCTGTTGCGGAGGCGTTGGGCAACTTAGGCAATGCTTCTGAAACTGTGGTGCAAGCTCTTTTACCTTTACTTCAAGATGAAGATTTAGATGTGCGTTCCTCTGCTGCAAAGGCATTAGAAAAGTTGGGCATTAATTCACAACTTTCTGAAGATTAAGACTATTGATAAGAATAAGTAATGACTAAAAACTATTTAATCTACGCTGATATTTGTTGTTTATGTCGCCCTCTAGACGATTTACAGCAATCTAGAATAAAATTAGAAGCAGAAGCTATAATATCTATTCTAGAAAAGTGCGAACAGAAAAAATGGACATTAGTAAACAGTGATGTAATTGAATTTGAAATTGCCAAAAGTGTAAACTATAAAAAAGAAAAACTAGAAAAGCTCTTATCTATTGCTACTGATGCTACTAATTATTTAAAGACTAATGAAGCCGTAAAATTATTAGCATCAGATTTAGTAAAACTAGGATTCAAACTGTATGATGCTTTACACTTAGCTTCTGCTCAAGTCTATAATCTTGATGTTTTTTTAACTACTGATGATAGACTTTTACGAAAGGCTAAAAAATATCCAGATTTAATTACTATAAAGGTAGAAAATCCAGTTACTTGGTTAATAATTGTTTTGCAGGAGGAAAATGATGAAACTAACAGAAATTAGACAAAAAGGATACGAAGCACTAATAGATTCATTAGGTGTTGTGGGAATGTTACGTTTTCTCCAAGAACTTGATGCAGGTTCTGGAGACTATACTAAGGAAAAATATCAATTAGAAGAACCTACATTTGAGGAATTTGAGGAGTTTATTCAACAAAAAAATCAACTACAAGATGACAGTTTAGAAGTCAATTGTTCAGCACCAGAAGCATTAGATAAATTAGATAATACTTCAGAAGCAGTTGTGCAAACTCTATTAACTCTACTTCAAGATGACAATTCAACTGTGCGTTATTCTGCGGCACAGGTGTTAGGCAAATTAAGTAATCATTCAGAGCCAGTTGTGCAAGCTATATTAACTCTACTTAAATATGATGATTCAACAGTGCGTTCATCTTTAGTAGAAGTATTAGAAAAGTTAGGTAATGATTCAGAACCGACTTGAGTAGGGGAGTGGTAAACATAATAATAATTATTATTATTAATACTATAACAGTTCTTTGACCTATGAAGTACAGTTTTAGATCCCCCCCTGCCCCCAGATACCCCCTAACCCCCCTTAGTAAGGGGGGAACCGCTTAAAAAGGGGGGAGTCTTCAAAGTCCGCCTTTTTAAGGGGGATTTAGGGGGATCGTGAATATACCTCATAACTATGGGAATTGCTATAAAAGGAGTAAAAATCAAATGCCTTACAGCGATTTCACATTACCTAAAATCCAACAAGAGTTTTCTTTAACCATCAATGAACAAGTCGATCTTTTTCCTAATATTCCAGAAGTTAAACCAAGGGATTTTTTAAAACAAACATTACAAAATAATTTACCATTAGCCTTAGCAATTAATACAGAAAAAGCCCGTTTCCTGACGGAATGCTCCGCAAACAGAAATGATTATTGCTCCGATTTTAATTGAATTCAGAAAAATCCTCAATAATCAAATTAGCCTCTTTTCAGGAACAGAATTTAACGTCGATACTGCCAGAGGATTAAACGGTACTTGTGACTTTCTCATTAGTCTAGACTCAGAACAACTATTTATTAAATCTCCAGTTTTTGCCATTGTTGAAGCCAAAAAAGAAAACTTAAACGCCGGATTAGGGCAATGTCTGGCAGAAATGATTGCCGGACAAATATTTAATCAACAACAAGGTAATCAAATTTCCACCATTTATGGCATCGTTACAACAGGAAATCTTTGGAAATTCTTACAATTAGAAAATACAGAAGTTGACATCGACCTAACTGAATATTTTATTAATAATTTAGAGAAAATTTTCAGAATTTTCTCCCTGGGAATTAGTAGTAATTTGCCCAACAAATAAGTCCGATAGCTTTAAGCATTTCCCTTCTGGAATGCTGCACAAACAGCTATCAGCTCAAGTGCCAGAAAAATTATTAATTTTTATTTAAGAAAATACCTTACAAAGCAATATACTTGTAATATTTTTCAGTTAATTTATTAATTTTTGTATCCCTATGGTAGACAACGTTAACTCAGCCCCATTATTTTTTAATAATGACGGTAGTATTCAATAAGAAGTAAAAATGACTATTTATCAAGTTCGTTTGTTAAATCCAGAAATTGGTTTAGATGAAACTATTGAAGTACCTGAAGATGAGTATATATTAGATATCGCTGAAGATTATGGGATTCTTTTACCTTATGGATGTAGGCAAGGAAATTGTTCTGGTTGTTTGGGAAAATTGGTGAGTGGTGAAGTTGACCAAAGCGAGCAAAAGTTTTTGCGCTCTGAGGAAAAAGAAGCTGGTTATATTCTTACTTGTGTAGCTATTCCTTTGTCTGATTGTACTGTATATACTCATCAAGAACAGGTTTTATATAAATCCTCTCTTTATAAGTATGATGATAAATAGATTTATTTACGAAAATTCAGTTTCCTATCAAGGTTATTTGATTATTCCTTATGTCTTAGCGATCGCCAACGATATTCCAATTTATTCATATAAATTATTATCTGAGTTAGGACATAAGGGAAATTTTCATCTAGAGGAAAATCCTACAGGTTTTTATACTAATAGCATTGAGAAAATAATTAAAGTTGCTCAATCACATTTGTATGAAAATTCAGATGTGAAATCTCATGGTGATTATTTTAAGTTAAGATACGTTTATAATGATGATTTAATTATTATTCATCAAAAGGCTGATAAATTCTTTTACGACCATTATAAACCTGATAGTTTGACTAATGTTGCTGCTCCAAAAATTTTTCAGTCTGAATATGAATGTATTAACTGGGTAAAAGCTGGACTCGATCAAGCTAAAACAAAAGGTTAATTAGGGTTTACTGAAAAAGTCTTATGGTTGAGGGTAGAATTAAGAATTTAGAATTCATAATTTAGAGGAGTTAGGAGGTATAAATATCACTTCATTTTTCTATCCTGATCTACTCGAAACCCTAACTTTTTTAGCCCCCTATACCAAAAACCTTGCACCTTTTTTTACTCTAAAAATGCTATAATTTGTACAGATAAAGGCTTTGAAAGTTAATCAGAAAGCCCTAATCATAATTCAGACTAGACAAGGGAATTACGTCGATTTAGACATCTCCAATAATAAAAAATAAAATTAATTGCCGTCATTTCAGTTATCAGTTAGCCTCCTGGCAGATGAACTGCGTTTTTCATATCGCGGAGCGAAACAGTACCTCTCTGTGCCTGAAGCCAGAGGCTTGAAATATTGAATCGAATTTTTTTTCATCCCCTTGAAAAAGGATGCTTGAGACTTTATTTTTTGGTCAAGAAATCATCAATTATTTCCTCCTACTCCCTACTCCCTATTCCCTACTCCCTCTTTTGTAGTTAAACAATTAGGAAGTTGTTTATTAAATAAGATAAACAAGATTGTAATAAAATGTAAATTAAGTTCTCCTAGAAAACAGCAATATGTAACAATTATAGAGAAGGTAAAATTCTAACTTAAGTAGAAAGAAACAGACAGTAAAAATAAGGTAAATATTAGGATATTATTCAGAAGCAAATACCAATAAAAGTAAGCTTAGGGAGATTCATTCATATATGGAAACTGCCACAAAAGATACTAAAAGCAAAGATACTCAACAAGCAAAAAAAGGTCATCCCAGTGGCGATAAACGCTTCAAACAGTTAGATATGACAATGAAGCGGAATCAATATCGTCAAGATTCTTTGATTGAGGTACTGCATAAAGCCCAGGAAACATTTGGCTATTTAGAAGCAGATGTTTTGACCTATGTAGCAAGGGGTTTAAAGTTACCATTAAGTAGAGTTTATGGAGTAGCAACTTTTTACCATCTTTTTTCACTCAAGCCTAGTGGTGCTCATACTTGTGTGGTATGTATGGGTACTGCTTGTTATGTAAAAGGTGGTGGAGAAGTAGTTAAAGCAGTAGAAAAACAGTTAGAAATTAAAGTAGGAGAAACAACGCCAGATAATCAAATTTCTCTGATGGCTGCCCGTTGTATAGGAGCTTGTGGAATTGCACCAGCAGTGGTATTTGATGGTAGGGTTGCTGGTAAACAAACTCCTGAAACAGTGATGGAAAAAATTAAAGGTTGGCAGGATAAATAATTGATAATTGATAATGGATAATTGATAATTACCTCTCCCTAAAAGGAAGAGGATTGAATAAAAGGAAAATTTTTTCTTGTTTCTCCTTTTTCTCCTTTAAAGAAGAGGCTTTATACCTTTATTTTTCGGTAAACAATTAATAATTAACTCTTCTGTCATAGAAGGATTGCCTAAAAGGAAATTTTTTCTGCATGAATGAAGAGGTTTTATACCTTTATTTTTCGGTAAATCAGTTGTCAGTTATCAAAAATAAATAGATCAATTTAGAAAAGTAGGGAAAGTTTTATCTGGTTTAAAGTTGATATTTTTTGATTGCATAAATTCTTAAAGTCAGAAAAAATGCTATGTTTAGCCGATAATATTGAATAGATAAATTGCCAGTAAGTTTTTGGCTTGGGAACTAAAATAAATAATTTCATTTAATAACTATTAAACTTTCTCTCAGCATTGATAATTATAGTGATATGGCACAACTAATAGTTTGCCATAAGGGTAGATTAGTTTGAGGAAGTGAAACCCAACACCAGGAAAAATAAGCTGAATACCTACAAAAAAAAGAGGAGAACGAAATATGGACTATCAAGAATTGCTTGACATTGCCGAAACGGAAAAAAATAGGCAAAAAAGTATTCGGGTTCACTGTTGTACGTCTACAGGTTGTCAAGCTTCTAACTCTGTAGACGTTATGAAAAATATGAAGAATGCAGTCAAAACACTTGGTCTCGAAGATCGCGTCCAAGTAGTAGGAGTAGGCTGCATGGGAGCTTGCGGACGTGGCCCCCTAGTACAAATAGACCCTGATGACATTCTCTATGAAGAGGTAGAACCTGAAAACGCAGCTAGCATTATTGATGCACTCAATGGTGGTACAACCGAAGCTATCAAAGGCGACTCTCAACACCCATTCTTTTCTCATCAACTCCGCATCGTCAGGGAACACACAGGAAAAATTGACCCCGAACGCATAGAAGAATACATAGCTGTAGGTGGATATCAATCTTTATATCACGCTATACATGAAATGTCTCCTAGTGAAGTCGTAGAGGAAATTACTCGCAGTGGGTTGCGGGGTAGAGGTGGTGGCGGTTATCCCACTGGTTTAAAATGGGCAACAGTTGCCAAAATGCCAGAAGCTCAAAAATATATTATCTGCAACGGTGATGAAGGAGATCCCGGTGCATTTATGGATCGGAGTGTATTAGAAAGTGACCCTCATTTAGTATTAGAAGGAATGGCGATCGCTGCTTATGCTGTAGGAGCAAATCATGGTTTCATATACGTTCGCGCCGAATATCCCCTCGCCATCCAACGTTTAAAAAAAGCTATTCAACAAGCAAAAAAATACGGACTCTTGGGTAGTCAAATATTCGATAGCCCCTTTGACTTCAAAATCGACATCCGCATCGGTGCCGGTGCCTTTGTCTGCGGGGAAGAAACTGCCCTCATTCAATCAGTAGAAGGCAAACGTGGCAACCCAGTACCCCGTCCGCCATATCCTGCTGAGTCTGGTATTTGGGGTTGCCCGACTCTGATTAATAACGTGGAAACCTTTGCCAATATTGCTCCTATTATCAAAAAAGGAGCAGACTGGTACGCTAGTATTGGCACTGAAGATAGTAAAGGTACAAAAATATTCGCTCTCACAGGCAAAGTCCGGAATAATGGTTTAATTGAAGTGCCGATGGGAATTACTCTACGAGAAATAGTAGAAGAAATGGGCGGTGGCGTTCCCGGTGGGGAAGTGAAAGCGGTGCAAACAGGTGGGCCTTCTGGTGGCTGCATTCCTGCTTCCATGCTTGACACTCCTGTAGACTACAAATCTCTCAGCAGTGTGGGTTCCATGATGGGTTCTGGTGGTATGGTTGTCATGGATAACGAAACGAGTATGGTAGAGGTAGCACAGTTTTATATGGAATTTTGTCGTGGTGAAACTTGCGGTAAATGTATTCCCTGTCGGACTGGTACTGTACAATTGTACGCTTTGCTGACTAAAATTCTGAATAAACAGGCGACTTCTCTTGATTTGGAAAGGTTGGAACAGTTGTCTTATCTGGTGAAAGATACTAGCTTGTGTGGTTTGGGAATGACTGCACCTAATCCAGTTTTGAGTACGTTGCAGTATTTTAAGCAAGAATATCTGGATTTGTTGCAGGAATCAGCATTTCATAATGGTCATATTGTAACTGCTACTAATTGAGTTAGTAGGGGCAAATCGCCATTCGCCCTACAGTCATTCGCCCCTAGAAAGGTAAGGTAAATATCCTTCTTTTTTGAATTAGGTATAGTTATAGATGAGGAGAAAAAAATATGTCAGTAAAAACGTTAACTATTGATGGTAATCAAATTGCAGTTGAGGAAGGAACTACTATTCTCAAAGCGGCGAAGGAAGCAGGAGTTCACATTCCCACTCTCTGTCATTTGGAGGGTGTCACCGATATTGGAGCTTGTCGGTTGTGTCTGGTAGAAATTTCTGGGATGAGAAAGTTATTGCCTGCTTGCGTAACTCAGGTTGCCGAGGGAATGCAAATACAGACTCAGACTCCGAAGTTGCAAGAATATCGGCGGATGTTGGTGGAGTTGTTGTTTTCTGAGGGTAATCATGTTTGTGCGGTTTGTGTTGCCAATGGAAACTGTGAACTGCAAAATGTGGCAATTGAAGTAGGGATGGATCATTCTCGGTTTACTTATCGTTTCCCAGATCGAGGAATGGATCTGTCTCATAAGCAGTTTGGTATAGATCATAATCGTTGTATTTTGTGTACTCGCTGTGTGCGGGTTTGTGACGAAATAGAAGGTGCCCACGTTTGGGATGTGGGTAGTCGTGGTGCTGCTTGTTTTATTGTTTCTGGTTTGAATCAACCTTGGGGAGAGGTGGATGCTTGTACTTCCTGCGGTAAATGTGTGGATGCTTGCCCTACTGGAGCAATTTTCCGTAAGGGAGCAACAGTAGCTGAGATGGAACGCGATCGCTCAAAATTAGAATTTTTGGTCAATGCGAGGGAAAATCACCAGTGGACAAGGTGAATGAAGTCAGAAGTTAGAAGTCAGAAGTCAGAAGTTAAAAATACAAAAATTATTCAGTGGGAGCATCTTGCCCCTGTGGGTAAGTGATATTTCTGAAACAAAAAAATAGAGTTATTTTCCATTCTCTATTCCCTGTCCCCTGTTCCCTATTCCCTACTCCCTATTCCCTAATTCAAGGTATTAATTATGTCAAACAAAATAAAATTTGCCACAGTTTGGTTAGCTGGATGTTCTGGTTGTCATATGTCGTTTCTCGACTTAGATGAATGGTTGTTTGAACTAGCAAATCATGTCGATGTTGTTTATAGTCCGGTTGGCAGTGATATTAAAGAATATCCAGAAAATGTTGATGTTTGTTTAGTAGAAGGAGGCGTGGCTAATCAAGATAATTTAGAAATAATTCTTGACGTCAGGAAAAAGACAAAAACGTTAATTTCTTTTGGAGATTGTGCTGTTACTGCAAATGTGCCAGCTATGCGAAATATGTTAGGTGGTACAAGCTCTGTTTTAGAAAGAGCTTATTTAGAATTGGCAGATGAAAATAAACAATTACCATACGCACCGGGAATTGTACCAGAATTACTTGATAAAGTTCGACCAGTACATGAAATTGTACCTGTAGATATTTTTATGCCTGGATGTCCACCTTCTGCTGATAGAATTAAGGCAACTTTAGAACCTTTATTAAAGGGTGAAAAACCAAAAATGGTAGGCCGAGAAATGATTAAGTTTGGCTGAATTTTAGTAGGTTAGTAGTTGGGCTTTAGCCCTAACAATATTTGAGAGGCTAATAGCAATTTGATAAATGTTTGCTACAGATAGCTAGGGAATTTTTTAGGAGTCAGGAGTCAGAATAAAGAGTTTTGATAACATTTTTTATTCTCTAAAGTCTTTCAATCGCCATTATTATTCGTAACATTCTTTTTTCAAACTGGGCTAAAGCCCAACTACAAACTAAATAACTCACAAAAAAAGCAGAATGAAAAGACAAAACATTAATCTAATTTTAGCCTTTATATCCTGTGGGATTTTAATAATATTATCTCTATTAAATACTCCCAAGTCTTTAGCTACTCAACAGGCAAGAATTTCTCGAATTCTTGATGGAAATACTTTATAAGTTACTATGTCACAATGTCGAATTCCTTGGAAAGGAAATTCACAATTATGTCGCCTACAACTTCCCTGTATTGATGGTCTTGATTATGGAGATAGTCCTTTTTTTTGAGGCTGCTAGAAGTAGACTTGAAACATTAATTTCTAGAGGTACAATAGTATTAGTTAGTGATACAGGAAAAAGTAGTCATCAACGGATAGTTACAGAGGTATTTAAAGATAATATTTCCATTAACTTACAACTGGTTAGTGAAGGAAAAGCTTATCTTTTGTGTAAACACCTAAATGATACTTGCCCTAGTTAAAAAAGCGCTTACTTAAATGCTCAAAATTCTGCCATACAAGCAGGTTTAGGTGTGTGGAATTATCAACAATATTGGCAAAAAGCCCGTGTTTGTAATTAGGATTTAAGTAGTTATAATTAAAGCTTGTAGTTGGGCTTTAGCCCCTCAAATATTGTTAGGGCTAAAGCCCAACTACAAACAAGAATTTTTTTTATAATTCAATTGAGATATTATATTAGGGTAAGCATCTAGTTATCAGCTATTAACTATTGATTTTGGAGGAAGTAAAAGCAATTGATAAATTGAGAAAGAGTTAAAAGTTACTGCTAATAATGAAATGCTTAAGTTTATTAAATTTACCTCTAGACTTAATCAAAAAAATCATAATTTTATTAAACTAAGGAGAAAATAAACTATGTCTAAAACAGTAGTCATTGACCCCGTAACTAGAATCGAAGGTCATGCCAAAATATCCGTTATATTAGATGATGCTGGAGAAGTATCCGACTGTCGATTTCATGTTGTAGAATATCGCGGCTTTGAAAAATTCTGTGAAGGACGACCCTTTACAGAAATGGCAGGAATAACAGCAAGAATTTGTGGAATTTGCCCTGTAAGTCATTTATTAGCATCTGCCAAAACAGGAGATAAAATTCTCGCAGTCCAAGTTCCTCCAGCTGGGGAAAAATTGCGCCGAATGATGAATTTAGGGCAGTTAACTCAGTCTCATGCTCTAAGTTTTTTTCATCTTAGTAGTCCTGATTTTCTATTGGGTTGGGATAGCGAACCTGCTAAACGAAATGTCTTTGGTTTAATGGCAGAAAATCCAGATTTGGCAAGGGCAGGAATTCGACTCCGGCAGTTCGGTCAAACTGTCATAGAATTGTTAGGAGCTAAAAAAATTCATGCTGCTTGGGCAGTGCCTGGTGGTGTCCGAACTCCTCTATCTGAAGAAGGGCGAGAATGGATAAGAAATCGTCTGCCAGAATCTTTTGAAACTACTAATATTGCTCTCAATTTGTTTAAAGGTTTATTAGACGAACAATTCAAAACTGAAGCCGAAGTTTTTGGTAAGTTTCCATCATTATTTATGGGATTAGTTGGCGCAAATGGTGACTGGGAACATTACGGTGGAAAGTTACGGTTTACTGATAGTGAAGGTAATATTGTTGCCGATAATTTAAGTGAAGATAATTATCAGGAATTTTTAGGAGAAGCGGTAGAAAGTTGGTCTTATTTAAAATTTCCCTATTATAAACCAATGGGTTATCCTAATGGTATTTATCGAGTCGGACCTCTTGCTCGCTTAAACGTTTGTTCGCAAATTGGTACAGAAAAAGCAGACCAAGAATTAAAAGGATTTCGAGACCGTGCGGGTGGTGTTCCGACTTCTTCTTTCTTTTATCATTATGCTCGTTTGGTAGAAATTATTGCTTGTTTAGAAAGAATTGAACAACTAATAGATGACCCAGATATTGTTTCCCCACGCACCCGTGCTACTGCTGGTATTAACTGTTTAGAAGGAGTAGGAGTTAGTGAAGCGCCAAGGGGTACTTTATTCCATCATTATAAAGTAGATGAAAATGGCATTATTCAGAAAGTAAATATGATTATTGCTACTGGTCAAAATAATTTGGCAATGAATCAAACTGTCACTCAAATAGCCAAACATTATATTCACAATAATCAAATTCCAGAAGGAATGTTAAACAGAGTTGAAGCTGGTATTCGTGCTTTCGATCCTTGTTTAAGTTGTTCGACTCATGCAGCAGGTAAAATGCCACTACATATTCAATTAATTTCTGCAAATGGTACTGTTTTAGATGAGGTTTATCGGAATTAAAAGAAGGAAGAAGGCTTTAGTTATCTAGGAGAGAAGGAGAAGGAAAGAAAATTATAGCAATTCCCAGAGTTATGAAGTACAGTTATTTTTCTTATCTTCATACTCCTATAAATTTTCTACTTACCAAAGCAAAAAAATTGTGTACCTCACGAGTATGGGAATTTCTATATCAATAGAAAATGAAAGTTATAGAAGTCTAAGTAGGGTGCATCTAAAATTTGAATAAATCCAAAAATTCAAGGTTTTTATACACAAATAAAATAGGATTGCTATATGATATTTACCCTCTAAGTAGGAGTAAAAAATTATCACTCCCCATCTCCAAAAATATCTTCCTTTTTCTTTTTTATTGAGAGCTAGGATAGGCAAATTTAAAGAATTTTACTGTCAGGAATAAAAAAATAATCATTTGAATAAACCTTCTAGTAAGCATTCAGCCGTCAGCTTTCAGCTATAAGCTAAAGAAAGAAAGAAGTAAGAAAAGGAGGAAATATTGAAAAAAAAGGGAAAAATGATAATGATAGATATAGGTGTCTAAAATGAATTAGAGCAGCTCTTTTTAAGCATCTCTAATCAATATAATTTCTAGCATTCTTTTTTCACGCTTGGTACTAAGGTGTGGTTTTTATTGCTGAGAGCTGACAGCTAATAGCTGAATGCTTACACCTTCTATGAAAATTGGATTTAGTATTAGCTATTAAATTTTTTTCTTTATTCTCTTGAATCTTTAATTGCTAACTATTTTTAGGCTCCCTACTAGAAGAAAAAATACAAGTATGAAAAATCTCTCCTGTTCTCCATCGCCTACAAAAAAAGAACGATGAAAAAAGAAAATTTATACCTTTGTATGGGTTCTGCTTGTCATCAATTAGGAGTTTATGAAGTATTGCCAAAACTCCAAAGTATGATCAGTGAATATAAACTAGAAGACACAATAGAATTAAAAGGTTCCTTTTGTTTAGAAAGTTGTAGTGATGGAATTGTAATGAAATACAAAAACCAAGTATTTATCAAAATTAATTCCGAAAATATCGAACAAAAATTCCGAGATGAAATTTTACCTAGTATTAATAAAACAGTTAGTTATTAGTTAACTGTTTAAAAAGTTGTAGTGAAGGAATTTTGACGCAATACAAAAATCAAGAACTGATGAGGAATTTAGACAGCAAAAATATTTTCCCAACTGTTCAATGTTCCTTGCTATAGTATTATAAAAAAAATTAATTGTTAACTGATATAGCAGTCGAAGCAAAGGTTAGGACAGTTATAAATCCTGAAACCCTTTGATTGTCTACTGTTACCTGTTCCCTGTTCCCTGTTCCCTGTTGCCTATTCCCTAGCGCGTAGCGCTATAACTTATAACTGATAACTGATAAATTGGGGGAGTAAATTATTTTGAATAACGAAAAAAATATCTGGCAAATTATCTGGGAATATGACCCTAATGGTTTAATTGTTGTTGACACTCAGATGAATATTACTTTGGTCAATCCCGCATTTTGTAAGATGTTTAATGTTAACCAAGATGAAACTATTGGTAAACCAGCATCTACCATTTTAGAAGATTTAAAAGATTTCCAAAAAGTCTGGGAAAAAGATGAAGTAATTCGGGGGAGAGAAAAAAGATATCACCTAGAACATCATAAAAATTCAGAAACTGATATTTTGTATGTCAAAGAAGTCATATTTCCTATTCGTGACCAAAACTTAATTGCTTGTATCATGGTTGATATTACCCATGAATGGCAACGAAAACAAGAAATGATTAAGTTAAGAAATGAAACAGTTAGTAAAGTCAATGAAGTAGTAGACCATCAAATGAAAGTAGTGCAAGAAATTGCTGGATTATTAGGAGAAACAACTGCAGAAACGAAGGTTAGTTTATTAAAAATTATCAAAATGGTAAATCAGGAGACTGTCTAGATGGAAAATTTTTTAGACATTTACAACCTTAGTTTAAATAAAAAAGGCGAAGAATTATGTGGTGATAAAGTTAAATTCCGCAAGGCTGAAAATAAAGCTATTATTGTCCTATCTGATGGTTTGGGTAGTGGAGTTAAAGCTAATATTCTGGCTACTTTAACTACAGAAATTTTGATTAATATGTTGAATACCGAAGATATTTCTTTGGAAGAAGTGATAGAAACTGTCATCGGTACTTTGCCTATTTGTCAAGTTAGAAAAATTGCCTATGCTACTTTTACAGTTATTCAAATTAATCCCAAGAATAATAAATTTTTAGTGATTAATTTTGACAACCCACCTGTTTTATATTTTAAAAAAGGTAAATTAGTTCAGTTAGATATCAGAACTGAAAAAATCTTAGATAAAAAAATAACTTTTTCTGAAGGAAAGCTAGAAAAAGGTGATTTTTTGGGAGCTATTAGTGATGGAATTTTGTATGCAGGTCTTGGAGTTAGTTTAAATTTTGGTTGGGGTTGGGATAATATCGCTAAACATATCGAAAGTTTATTTATTAATCATACTCATACTGCGAGAAATATTGTTCAAAATGTAATTAAAAAAACTCATAATCTGTATGGAGGTAAAATTGGGGATGATGCCTCTTTCCTCGGAATTTATGTTAGGAAGAGAAATTCTGTAATGATATTTACAGGTCCGCCTCTAGATGAAAATAGAGATTTTGAATATGTAGAAAAATTATTAGATTTTCGTGGTCGGAGAGTCGTTTGTGGTGGTACAACAGGAAATATTGTGGCAAGTTTTCTAGGGGAAACTATTGAAATGGATATTGCCACAATGACTAAGGAAATGCCACCTATAGGTAAATTAAGTGGAATAGATTTAGTGACGGAAGGAATTTTAACTATTTCTAAATGTACAGATATTTTGAAAAAGTGTAATTGTGATTTTGGTAGGTTGCCTTCAGATAAAAGTGGCGCTGTAATGTTGGCAAAAGAAATATTGGAAGCTGATTCTATTTTATTTTTGGTAGGGCAGAAAATTAATGAATTTTATCAAAATCCTTTATTGCCGAAAAATATTTCAATTCGTCGCAATTTGATAGAAGATTTGGTTAAATATTTGCGGGAAAAACAGAAGGAGGTAACTATAGAATATTGTTAGTTAAGGTTAGCTGAAAAAAGAAGAGTAATGGGAGAGAGGGAAGTTTTGGGAGTTTAGTAAGAATTGGGATATGGAATCTTGTCTGCAAAAATACCAACTTTTTAAAGCTCTAACGACTGATACTAAATAGGGTTTATACAGACGCTTTATTATGAAAGTAAGGCAGAAGGGCTAGAAAGTAATCTAAAAGGTACTTTTGATAACCTGATTTTGTATCATACCCTGGATAACTTCTAAATTATTCAACGTAACCCCAGTTGTACTACTTCAATAACTTTCATTAAATTAGCTGTTAAGAAAGCAGTTTTATCTAACCATAACCCCGGAAAAATTTCACTACAAGTTATGCCTTCTAAATTAGGTTGAAGCTGAATATATTCTCCTGATTTTAACCTAAACCAATCAATTTCTCCATCTTCAACTCGCCAAACTAAATACTCTGGAACTTGATTACGACGATCAACTTTTAGCTTATCATGCACATCAATAGAAACACTACTCGCACCAATTTCTACAATTAATTCTAGCTTTTCTTCCACATACTCATCCTCACTAATAAAGGAAACGCACTCTACTGAACTGACACAGCTAAATTAAGGAGGCATCTTTAGAGCGAGGGGTAGGTAGGTTCATCTGATTAAATGTAAAGCTTCATTAATTTAACCTGGAACCCACCCCTACTATTGCAACATTTTAGTTGTGTCAAGCTACTACACTATTAGACATCTCCAAAAATAAAAAATTAAATCAATCCCATACGCAGAAACTGTCAATTCTTTCCTCCTAGTCCCTACTCCCTATTCCCTCTTTTCTAGAGATGTCTATTGATAATTCCAAGCAGTATTGAAATTGAGATAAATTCTTCCTAAACTTCTGTTCGCCTCAAAAATAATAGGAGTTCATCTATAATATTTCCTGACCAATGTTCCTGGGGATAATGTGCTGCATCTGGCAATTTAACTAACTTTCCATTCTCACAAATATTAGCTAAATTTTCCGCTTGGCTAATATCTAACCAAGGGTCTTTTATTCCCCAAATAATTAATGTTGGTTGCTGCCATCCTTTAAAGCCAGATTCAATTTCTGCCATTGATTTTTTTAAGTCTAATTTTTGCACAATTGCTAATATTGCTCTACCAGCAGCAGAACTTTTTAAATAAGGGCTACGATACACATCTAAATCTTCATCACTAACAACTAAACAACTTCCCTTTTCTAAAGTTCTATCTACAAATAGAGGGTCTTGAGTCAGCATATCTCCAACAAATGGTATCCCTAATTGTTGCATTTGCCAAGGTAATTTTGCAGCAGTAGAAATAGGAGTATTTAAAATAGTTAAACGTTCAATTTTTTCTGGATTTCGTAACGCATATTGTAAACCTACCGAGCCTAAAAATCCTTGCACAACTAGATAAAAACGCTCAAGTTGTAGACTATTAATTAATTCTGCTAAAGCCTTAATAAAAGCTTCTGGTGTGTAGGGAAAATCTCTTTTATCTAATTTAGGAGACAAACCACAACCTATCCAGTCAGGAGCGATCGCCCGATAACCTGCTTGAGCTAATTCAGGCATAATTACAGTCCAACTATGGCTTTGAGAAGGCAATCCATGTAATAGTAATATTGGCAATTTATCTGTTTCGGTGTCGGGTTTTGCTTCCCGATAAAACCATTCGAGGGAATCGACTGTTATATTTTTTTTCTCAATTGACATTTATTTTATTAATTTTTTGACTAGATTAACTTGGCGATTATATCATTTTATAGGGAGAATTTATCCTGATGCTATTAAACTACTTTTTTTTTGTAGGAAAGTTGACTACTTATAAAATAGTTAGTTATTCAGGGATTAAGATATTAAATCTTGTTTTGAAATACTAATTCAAATTCGGTAAGGCACGAGGCAGGATTGGTGATGATAGTATTTTCAGGCAATAATAATTAAAGCGCGATTTATCAAATTATTTCTTAATCTAATAAAAAAACTAAGATTCCAGTTAATCAAAAACTGATGTTTAGCTATTTGGATATGATTTCCAAAGCAGGCTATAAATAAGGGATATAAGTAAAGAAAATTTACTATTAATGAACCAGTCAGGCACTCAATTCTATTGCTACTTAATAGCACAAAAGGACATAAGTAAATAAGACATAATACAACAGCCATAAAACACAAGAAAATTTGCTCCGACTTTGAAGAACTCACAGATGGAATATTAATAATTAAACTTTTAGACCTTTTCTCCAGAATAACTAGACTTTCTGGAGGTTTTTGATAAGTTATATTTGTAATTCTCCTATTAAAGCCTGATTTTCCTTATTATCAACCGACAGTTATTTCTACAAAGTTTATTAATTTGTTTACCGATAAATAAAATTTTATAATTATATTCAGTCTTGACACAAAATTAATTGCATATTTATCATTTGGAGTATAATGTAGCGAAAATTGGTGGTAAAATAAATAAAAAAAATATAAAAAGAAATAATATCTAATGGTGACACAAATTAAAACTGAAAAATTATATTCTCCAGAAGAATATCTTTCTTTAGAAGTTAATTCAGAAGAAAAACATGAATATATTAATGGTGAAATTATTTCTATGATAGGTGGTACTCCTAATCATAACAAAATAGCAGGGAATTTATATGCAGCCTTAAACTTGGCTTTAAAACGTCAACCATATCAAGTTTTTATCACAGATCAACGACTTTGGATTCCTACGGAAAAAATCTACACTTATCCTGATGTAATGATAATTGAGGGTGAATTACAATTTCAGGAAGGAAGACGAGATACTCTAACTAATCCTATAATTATTGCCGAAGTTTTATCAACATCAACTGAGGGTTTTGATAGAGGTAAAAAATTTGCTGCCTACCGCACAATTTCAACTTTTAAAGAATATATTTTAATCGACCAATATACGATGCAGGTTGAGCAATTTACTAAAACAGAATCCGGACAATGGTTATTATCTGAATATAGAGGAGAAGAGAGTAAATTATCTCTAAAATTTATTGATTTTGAGATTACTTTAGCTGACTTATATGACAAGGTTAATTTTGATTCTTGAACCTAATATTTTGGGTTTCTTGAACACCCCTAAAATATCAGAAGGAGCAAAACATCAGAAATGAATTTAAACTCCACTCCTGATACTTTACTCCCCATCAGTTAATTTTTAACGGAAAAATTTAGCCAACCTAGAAATTCATTTCGGCAGCTTGAACTTTCTCCACTTGTTTCTTCTTCAAAACCAACATAATTTGAGCTAACATGACCAAGGCAAAAAATGCCATCAACCATTTAACTCGATTTGCATCTTGCAGTACAATTTCAGCATCCGCTTGACCAAAGCCACCAACATTGGGGTCATTAGTAATAACTTGACCTGCTTCAACAGTATCTCCTACACCAACCAAAAGTTCAGGACCTGGAGGAACTGTATCTACGATAGTCTCACCATCAGCAGTTTCGATAGTGATTTGATTACCAACATATTCTTCAAAAGTAATGTCAGTAATCTTACCACTAGCAGCTGCATTGTAAACAGTATTATTACTCTTATTACCAGCGGGATAAACCTGACCACGACCTCGGTTGCCTCCAGCATGAACAGCATATTTACCAAAGTGGATAGATTTATCTGTTGCTGGATCTGGAGATAAGAGAGGGAATACAACTTCTTGGTATTCATCCCCAGGCATTGGTCCGAATAAAAGAATATTTTCTTGGTTTTCAGAGTAAGGCATGAAGTAAAGATCCGCAACTTCTTCTCGCCACTCTTCAGGTATTCTATCTTCCGGTGCTACTTTGAAGCCATCAGGTAACATCAATACAGCACCTACATTTAAGCCACCTTTACTGCCATCTCCTAATACTTGTTCAACACTTGTGTCGTAAGGAATCTTGACAATGGCTTTAAATACTGTATCTGGTAGTACAGACTGAGGTACTTCTACTTCGGTAGGTTTAGCACCAATGTGACAGTTAGCACAAGCAAGTTTGCCTGTAGCTTCTCTAGGAGTTGCCGGAGCAGTTTCTTGTGCCCAGAATGGATAGGCATTTGCTGCCGGGGAACTTGTGAGAAATAGTGATATGGAAGCAATCGCTACTAACATTGTCTTGGCGATCTGCTTAACAAAACTACCCCATACGGCTGATAAATTTATTTTTGACATTACTTATTATGTCTTCTCTCAAAAATCTAAAACTTCTACAAATTTTACGTTATACCACCATTAACCATCAGGGGTATAACGGATAGCAGCTTTCTGCTTCAATGACTGATTATTTACCAGTCAAAAATTTCTTAAGCCCACCAAGGATCTTCCCCAGTCCGGAAATCTGTTTCTTCCCATTGAGTAAAGACCAGTTTATCATCACTAACATTGGTATGAACTAATGCTAGAGATAAAGGTGCTGGCCCCCTCACTACTTTGCCTGTACTGTCATACTGAGAGCCATGACAGGGACAAATAAATTTATTCTCACTACCATTCCAAGGTACAACACACCCTAGATGAGTACATACTGCATTTAACCCATAGTCAGCTAAGGTTTGGTCTCCTTCGATCACTACATAAGTAGGGTCTCCTTTGAATCCTTGGGCTAAAGTTCGTTCTCCAGGGTTATGACTGGCTAAAAACTCACTAACTATAATATCGTTACCAAGGGCATCTTTAGCTGTTACTCCACCACCAGCTCCACCACTAGATGGAGGAATAAAGTAGTTAACGACTGGATATAGGGCTCCGAGGGCTACCCCTGTTACAGTCCCAAAGGTGAGAAGATTCATAAATTGGCGACGCCCCATATCGGGTACATCTGGTGTTCCTTCTGCTTGAGCCATGAATACGTTGGGTGTTCTTTGTTAATTTACGTTAATTATGTGCAGACAAAAATATAATTGCTGTTAGCCTGCGACTACGGACAAGTTGACAATCTTCTATTAGATAGAACAATTCTGCCTTAAGGCCGTTTCCTGATTATTATTACATTGTTTTAACATTTACTCTTATTATTAAGAAATGTAAATATTTAGCAGGCAAGTAATATATAGATTATTGAGTTTTTAATAAAAATTTTATTATCATATCACAATAAAGCTGTGATGGAAACTAAACTCAATGGAAAATCTTAGGTGTAGATATGACCAAGAAATTATTTAACAAGCCTCCCCTTTCAAGGGGATAAAGTAGGAGATTTCGGATTTTAAGCCTCCTAATGAATTAGGGGATGATGTTACCTTTGCGTAGCATGACCTAGGAAATTTCTGACCTAGGAGCCTAACTGATAATTGATAACTAATAACTAATAACTGAAATGACAGGCGAGGAATTACACCAATTATTATTGGCAAAGTGGGGTAAGTCTTATGATATTCAACTACGACGGACAAAGGGCAAAATATTTGTGCAGGTGATGTGGAAGTATTTGGAACAAGCATCCTTTCCCATGACAGAAGCAGAATATTCTACCCATTTAGAGGCCATAGCCACCTACATCAACGGTTTTGGTGGTGTAGAAACTGTCAAGAATTACATTGAGAAGACAAAGGAAAGACCTAGGTTAGGTAAGGTAGTGAGTATTCCTTTAGATTTAGGTGAGAGAGCATCAGAATGGATGGTAGAAGAATTTTGATTTTTCTGTCAAATCAAAACGCTACAAAATTCTTAAGCCTATTGGCACATCTCGATCTGGTTGTATTAGCGCAACTTCTCCATGCTCCATCACTACTCCTAAAACTAAAACTTCAGACATAAAGTTAGCCACTTGACGTGGAGGCAGATTTGTGACTGCTAAAATTAGTTTGCCTACTAAATCTTGGGGAATATAGAGTTTTGTTAATCCAGCACTAGATTTTTTTATTCCCAATTCACCAAAATCTATCCAAAGTTTATAAGCTGGTTTTCTAGCTTGAGGAAATTCTTCGACGGTGATAATTTTTCCCACTCTTATTTCTATATCTTGAAAATTATTATAAGTGATTTGACTCATTTATTAATCTTCCCTAATCAATATTGAATAGTATAAATCAGTTAAGTATTTTCAGTCTTTAATTGCCTATAGATCTAAATAATAAATCAGGGATATTTGAAAGTATTTATTCGGATTAGACAACAATTTTATAGTTGCAAAAAAAGTTTCATAATTAGTTCAAAGCAGACTATTTATATCTAACTATTCTCTCCGAATAATTAAAAAAACTTTCCCCTCTCCACTCTACTTAACCTTATTTTTCCCTCCCATTCCCTGTTCCTTTTTATCTATTGCCATTTACGATCGCTATTAAACCGGATATGATATCAATATATGCAATAGAAAAAGGATAGATATAATGAACGAGGTAGTAAATGTTTTACTGAAACTAGAAGTATTTCATGAATTTTACACAGAGGAAATTCAAGCAATCAGTAACTATATATCTCGCCACCAATTCTTAGCAGGACAAGTGCTAATGAAAAAAGGAGAAATAGGAACTTATCTAGGAATTATTCTCCAAGGAGAAATCAATGTTGTCGAAGATTCAGAAGTATTAGTAACTCGAACTAAAGGAGAATTATTAGGAGAAATAGCATTAATTCAGGCACAACCAAGAAGTGCTAATGTGGTAGCTGTTAGTCATGGAGAAGTCGCTATAATTAGCTTTGATGATATTGAGAAAATTAAGAATACTCATCCGAAAATTGCCATTAAATTAATCAGTGTTTTGACAAAATCAACTTGGCAAAAATTGCAAGAAAGTAAAACCAAAAATAAAAATAATTATATAGTTATAATTGCCAATGCAAATGAATACTATCCGATCATAGATTTTATTGTTAAATATCAAGATTTTTGGCAAAATCATCCAATAGCAACTACCCCGAAATTAGCCCATATTTTATCCAAAGAAATTAATCTCAACATCAACATTGGCAAATATCTAGATTATCAAAGGTTGATTGGAACAGAAACAGCAGTTGGTTCCCTGATTATGTCAGGAAATGTATCAGCAGTTATCTATTTAAGAACACCCATATTAGCAGTAAAAAACCAACTAAATATAGAAGCATTTTTAATGTTATGTGACGTTTATCAAGTACCTTTAGCAACAAACCTATCAACAGCAAAGGCTATTTTGTCTTACTTAGAAAAGGATTAGCTGAAACCTATGAATCGAATATTTATAGAAATAGCAAATATATTTAATTTTTTAGTTCAAATCTTTCAAACAGAGATATTTGAATTAGGGAATCAATCATTCTCCATCAAGAATATTACTCAAATTATTTTCTCAATCATTGTAGTAATATTTTTATCCCGTACAATCAAAAAGTGGATGAATGAATGGATATTAGTTAGTCTAGGAGTAAAAAAAGGTACAAGAGAAGCGATCGCCACTATTATTAATTATATAATTACAATAGTTGGGGTTTTAATAGTTTTACATAACACAGGCATTGACTTAACTTCAATTACTGTGATTGCTGGTGCTTTAAGTATTGGTATAGGTATCGGACTTAAAAATATTATTAGTAACTTTATTAGTGGTTTAACAATTCTGATTGCCCAACCAATTAAAGTAGGAGATTTTATCGAAGTTGATGACTTATCAGGAATAGTAGAAAAAACTTTAATCCGATCAACTGTAATCCGCACTCTTGATGGTATTTTTGTCATTGTTCCCAATAATTGTCTGGTAGAAAAAGATATTATTAATTGGAGTCACAAAGACCCAAGATGTCGTCTACATATTCCTATTGGAGTTGCTTATGGTAGCGATACAATCTTAGTAACAGAAGCACTTTTAGATGCAGCTAGAAAGGAAAAAAAAGTCTTATCAAATCCTTCACCTAAAGTTTGGTTTAAAGGGTTTGGAGATAGTGCCTTAAATTTTGAACTATTAGTCTGGATTAAATATCCTTCTCTTACAGATCCAATCAAAAGTTCTTTAAATTTTTCAATTGACTCAGAATTACGTTCTCGGAATATTCAAGTTCCTTTTCCTCAAAGAGATTTACATATTCGCAATATTAACGATTTAATTCAAAAGCATCAAAAAGCCGAATTAACAACATTTCAAAAAAATCAGATAAGCCAGTCAATTTCCCTAGTCAAAAATCTACCAAAGACTAAATACAAAAGCTCAGAATCGAATTTACGAGATTTATTACGACAGATTAGTTATTTCAAGAATTGTAATAGTATAGAACTACGAGATGTGATTGAAAATGGATATAGAAAAATTATTCCTAGAAGTGAAATAATTTGTAGAGAGGGAGAACCAGGAGACTCATTTTATATTATACTTTCTGGGTCGGTAGAAGTATTTTCAGAAAAGGCAAATAAGTATATTACGACTAGATACGCAGGAGAATTTATTGGAGAAATGTCACCACTTTTAGGGATTACTCGTACAGCTAGTCTTCGTGCTCTAGAAGATACAATATTATTTGTAGTAGACCAAGAAAATCTACAAAATCTTTTGGCAAAACATCAAAGACTAGCGGACAAAATTCCTGAAGAATTATCCCAACGTTTAGAGACTTTAAAAAATTTAGGATTACTCCATGATCAAACAACCTCTCAAAAAACAGCTCTGGTTTGGGTAAGGAACCGAATTTATAATTTATTTGGCATATAAATAAGGAGATGGGGAGATGGGGATATAGCTAGATTCCTATATTTGCATATTTGCACAATTTTTTGTATTTCATATAAAATAAACAGTTTATTTTTGGTACTATGGGAGTAAGTAGTAGAGAAATGTTAATACTGTATAATTTGATTTGAAACTTTTTTGAGCAAACTATATTTTAGTAGAGTTGAGAAGCTGGAGTAAATTTTTCTGTACTATCAAGAAAAAAGATGTGCATCAACCTTTGGTCATTTTCATAGATATGCCAAAGTGTTCCACTATGAAGTATTTCTCGGTTATTCCAGATAGCAAAATCTCCCACTTCCCATTTGAGAGAAAAAACTTGAATTGATTTAATTAAAACTTTTGCAAGAGGTCTATTCTTTATAGCCTAATCAACTTTATAGCGAAACTACCACCTAAGTTAAGAGTGACTTACTGCTCCACCTAATATAGCGTTACTTATTAAGGTTAAGACATTTCTAGAAACCCTTTGACAGTTTACTATTCCCTATTCCCTATTCCCTATTCCCTAGCGCTATAGACTTTGAGTCAAAGGGTCAGTTGAAGGATTTAAAACAGTTGGTAGTGAATCAAGAAAGTGTAGGAATGATAAGATAATTATTGTTCCTAAATACTTTCAATTATCATAGCAAAAATCATCAACTTTTACTGCTAGTACAACCGCTACTAATATCTCAGTAAAGGTAGTATTTTTTATTTGCCAATTAACTTAACAACCAAACTACCTCCTAGATAAAGAGCAACTACTGCTCCGCCCAATAAACTTTGAGTCAAAGGGTCAGTTGAAGGAGTTAAAACAGCTCCTAAAACTGCAGCTCCTAACAATACATATCTCCAACCAGAGAGCATTTGTTGAGAAGTAACTATTCCCACAATACCTAATAAGAATTGTAGGATCGGAATTTGAAATGCTAATGCTGTACTAAACATTAATAACAATACAAATTCAAAGTATCTTTCAATTGACCATGCTTGTTCTACTACTGCCGAACCATAACCAATAAAAAATTTCAAAGCTGCTGGTACAATTGCAAAATAAGCAAATACTAATCCCAATCCAAATAAGACTGTAGAACCTAAGAAAATTGGTCCGAGAAATCTTCTTTCTCTAATAGTTAAACCAGGTAGGACAAACTTAACTACTTGATAAAGTATAAAGGGACTTGCTAAAAGAAGACCACTATATGCAGCTACTTTAATAGTGACAAAAAAGTATTCTCCTGGAGCGAGTTGGAGAAATTTTACTCCCTGGGCAGGAATTTCTAAAAATTTGACAATGGGTTTAACCACAACAAAGCAACTAATAATAGCTAATACTGCTGCTATTAAAGAATAAAATATCCGCATTCGTAACTCTTCGAGATGGTCAAAAATAGACATCTCTACTTCATCGGGAACTTGATCAAGATAATCATTTTCTTCTGAATTTTGGCGATCGCCAAAGTCTTGCGAAGTAATATCGCCCACTTTATCAGACCTAATCTCTGGCTCTTTTAAACTTATAGGTGCTAAATTATTATTATTTGAATCTTCTGGAGGAGTGTTAATTTCTGGAGGTGTCATTTCAGTTATTAGTTATTAGTTATTAGTTATGAATACATCCTGCTGTATTGGGAGGCTGGAAATACTGAAGTTTATTTTTTTTCATCCCCTATCCAAAGGGAGGCTATCAATCTTATTTTTTTGTCATATTTGTTTTGGATTTTCGATTAATTATACATAAAAGTTATGATTTTTCACAGTGTAGACTATTGTATAGAGATTAGTAATAACATAAATTTTCTCTGATCCAGTTTCACTGTAAACTAGGTAAATAAATCAGACTTGAAAATAAAGATCGGGAATGAGAATTTTATTACTTACATAATTTACACAGACTGAATTTTAACTTATTTAAGCTTTGCTTTTTAATTTCTGTATTTTTTTTAATCCTCAATCCTAAAGATCAGGAAAACACAAAAGCTAAGTTCTGACACCAACAGTAAAATTGCTATCTTTAAGCTATCCATAAATTTTCGACTGAATCATAATTGATAGATTTGGCAAAAAACAGGAAGTTAAATTATGTTTAACAATAGATGGAAAAAAAATCTAATTTTATCTTTCCTATTTACATTAGTTTACCTAAGTACCATTACCTTACATATTATCCTACCAAAACAAATAGCATTTGCTATTCAAGAATCAGAGTGGGATAAACTATTAGAAAATCAGGCTGTCCAAGAAATTGTCAATAGAATCGAGCAAACTTGGGAAAAAGCTTATGAAAATTACTTTGGTGCAAATCTCTCAAGTTTTACTTTAACCGCTGAAACTATTGCTAAACAACTTTATCTATGGCAATATCAAACGGATAAAAACCCTGCTGTAATTTGGGTATGGCCTCGCAAAAAACAAATACAATTAGTGTTAATCACTCCCAATCAAATACCAGTTATATACAGTATTACTGATGCCGAGCGAAAAACTGTATTAAATACAGTAAAAATATTGACTGGGGAAATAGTAGATCCAAGAATGCGTCACACAGAATCATATCTCAAACCAGCTCAAAAACTTTATCGGTGGATAGTCACTCCCATTGAGTCAGAATTAGAAAAGCAACAAGTAGATACTATTCTTTTTTGTTTAGGACCTGGTTTACGTAGTTTAGCATTATCAGCATTACATGATGGAGAAAAATTTCTCATAGAAAAGTATAGTGTCGCTCTGATTACCGCTTTTAATATGATTGAAACCGATTATAATCAGAGAAAAAATATGCAAGTATTAGGGATGGGAGCATCAGAATTTATTGACCATCAATCTCTACCTGCTGTACCAACAGAGTTAAAACAAATCACACAAAAATTGTGGCAAGGAGAGGCATTTATTAATCAGGATTTTACAGTTGAAAATTTACAAGAGCAACGACAAAAACGGAAATTTGGAATTATTCATCTAGCTACTCATGCTGAGTTTAGATCAGGCAAACCAAGTAATTCTTATATTCAATTTTGGCAGAAAGAAAAACTGGAATTAGACGATATTAGAAATTTACAATGGCATCAACCTAAAGTAGAATTATTGGTATTAAGTGCTTGTAAAACTGCAGTGGGAGATAAACAAGCAGAATTAGGTTTTGCCGGGTTAGCTGTGCAAGCTGGAGTTAAATCTGCCCTGGCAAGTCTTTGGTATGTTAGTGATGTGGGAACTTTGGCTTTAATGAATGAATTTTATCAACATTTTCAAAAAATTCTACTCAAAGCTGAGGCACTTCGACAAGCACAAATAGCAATGTTAAAAGGTAAAGTAAATTTGAGAAAAGATGAGTTATATGGTTCTAATAGTCGGGTAAAATTGCCACAGGAGTTAGCAGTATATAGAGATGCAAATTTATCTCATCCTTATTATTGGGCAGCTTTTACTATTATTGGTAATCCTTGGTAATGTCAAAAATTTTTGTTCTGAATTTACCCCACCGAGGAGCTAAGGCTCGGTAGGAATCCCCGCGCTTTTTAGGCTGGGGAAGATGTCAATATGTTCGGGCTTTATACCATTTTGAAAAAAGAATGTTACGAATAATAAGGACGATAAAAAGATTTTACAGGAGATGTCCCTTTGACTAAAAAGATGATTTATGAACTAAAAAAAAGCATCGAAGCTATTCCCATACGACTCCTGACTCCTGACTCCTAAAAAATACCCTTTCTATTTGTAACAAACATTTATTAAATTGGTATTAGATGAGTTATGAAAAAATTTCAGCAGCAGGGAAAAAAACTAATTTTCCTAGACTACAGGATTAGGATTTCCGACATTTTAGCTCTTTTATTCTCCTTAATATCACAAATATTTTTTTAATCATAAAATTGAAACTAAAAACAAATTACCAAAATATTATGGTTTAAAACCTCTCCTTTTAAGGGGATAATAAATAACAATTTTCCTGTTCGTCAATCCTCTTCTTTTCAAGGAGAGGTAATTCTCAATTCTCAATTCTCAATTCTCAATTGTTGAATAATCCGCAACATTTTTGGCCTTTTAACTTAGAAGAAGTGACAAAACTCAAGCTTGCAAAGTTAAAACTCTTGTTTTAAATCTCTTTCCATTAAAGCTTCCACAGCTTCTTCTGGAGTAATCTTACCATTCAACAATAAAAAAACTTGGGTAGAAATAGGCAGAGGAATTTCCTCTCGATTAGAAATATTCATCAAAACATTAGTAGTATTAACACCCTCGGCAGTACCAGGTAATTCCTGTAAAATTTCCTCCAAACTTTTTCCCTGTGCCAAACCATAACCAACCCGATAATTTCTACTCAAAGAACTACTACAGGTTGCCAACATATCTCCTAAACCAGATAACCCAAAAAAGGTTTCAGTTTTTCCACCTAAATGAGTACCAATACGAATAATTTCTGTCAAAGCACGAGTTAATAAAGCTGATTTAGCATTCGTACCAAGTTCTAAACCATCACAAACTCCACTAGCAATAGCAATGACATTTTTTAAAGTTCCACCTAACTCCGTACCTATCGGATCGGAACTACTATAAACCCGAAATAAACCAGAAGCAAAAATATTTTGTACCGCCGTTGCTGCTGCCTTATTTTTACTAGCAACTACCGTTGCTGCTGGTAATTTATCATCAATTTCTTTTGATAAATTAGGACCGGATAAAACCACCACAGGATTATGAGGAAAATTAGCTTCCCAAATCTGAGAAGGAGTACGAGTTGTTTCTGTATCTAATCCTTTTGTAGCAGTAACAAGAATTACTTTTTCTGCTAAACCAATCTTTTTAATTTTCTCAGCAGTTTCATTAACTCCTTTCATAGAAATTGCCGAAACTATTATATCAACATCCTTTAGTACCTGTTCTAAACTTACATTTAAGCTACGAGACCATAAATATATTTCATGTTGATTATGACCTGCTAATTTTGCTAAAGCTGAACCCCATGCACCTCCTCCTATAACTGCTAAATTTGCTTTTTTATTTGATATTGGATAAGCAGATTCTAGAGTTAGAATAACTTCTCTTCTTTTATCAGTTTGAGATATTTTATTTGTCATAGTTTATTGATTTAATCTATTTAATGAGTTTTGATATAAGCACCCAAACAAAATTGTTTCCCTAGCCTAATTTGATGTGAGGTATACAGTCTAAGTGATTCCTACTCACAAAATGTGTAATTGATTTTGTTTACCTGCTTAGAAAAACCCTATTTTTGTTACAGGCAAACAATATATTTGAATTAGATAATAGGTATAATAGAGAATTCTATAAAATAAATAATTCTTGAATTTAACTATTAAAAAAGATACCTGAATAAAGTAGAAAATTATGCAAATAATTATTTTTAGCACCTTTTTCCTAACAAAATATTACCTCTTACCGAAATATTGTGGTTTAAAGCCTCCCCTTGGATAGGGGATAATAAATAAAAATTTTCCTGTTTGTCAATCCTATCCGTTTTCAAGGAGAGGTAATTCTCAATTCTTAATTCTCAATTCTCAATTCTTGAACTTTTGCCTACTCCTGAAAAAAAAATATATATAGCAATCCGTGCATTGGTCCTGACAGTTTTAATAATCGTTAATTTGAGCCCTTAACCTTGAAAGTTCTAACTCTTGTAAGAACGATTTCCGTTTTCATGCTCCTAATTATGTGAATCGCCCCTACGACTCCTTAATAGGATTGCTATAGCAATTCATTTTGCTTGATAAAGTTTCCTCGGCCATTACAAAAAATTAAATATACACAAATTGTGCAATTTTAAGAGAAAATTGTAACAACAACCTCAAATATAAATTTATAGGAGAGATGTCTAATGATATTCGGTCATCGATTACCCAAAATATTAGCTCCAGTATTAATTAGCCTATTACTACTAACATCTGCTTGTGGTGGAGGTAAACAACCCAGTCGCTTCGACCAAGCCCAACAACAAAGCAAAACAGAACGTCCCTCCCAAGCAAAACAAGTATCTGGTGGTAGTCTAAACAAATACTTCCCATCATCAAGTGGCGACTATAAACTCAACTATGCTCAAGAGAAAAAAGGTTTTGCTCAAGCAAGTCTTAAAAAAGATGGAAAAGAAGTAGCAGTTATGTCTATCAACGACATCTCTGCTTCCCCCACTGCTGCCAACAAATTCCAAAATAGCAGCAAAAAAATCGGAGGATATCCAGCAGTAGAACAAGGTAAAACAACCACTGCTGTATTAGTAGATAATCGTTTTCAGGTAAAAGCTCAATCAAAAGACCCCTCATTTACACCCAGCGATCGCGAAGCATGGCTAAAGAAATTTAATCTGAGTGGTCTATCTAGTCTCAAATAAAAAAATTCTGCCCCAATACTGAAAAAAGTGTCTTCCTATATATCACTTTAAACTTTTGAACAAGAAATAAGGTCAATAGCCTCCCAAATAAAGGGAGATAAAAAGGAAAATTCAGATTTTCTTGCCTCTGGTTTTAGCCATAGGTACTGTTAACACAGTTCAGCCCGAGGAGGCTAACTGATAACTGATAACTGAAATTAAGGAGCCTCAAATGAGCAAACCAATCTTTGAATTAGTCGATGAACTGCCCTCTGACAATCTTACAATTAAATCCTTACGCGCCTTAGACTTTGTTGTTCCTGGAGAGTGGGATAACTTAGTAGGATTTGAAAATACCATCCGCACTGTAACAGGGGAAGACGACGAAGACCTAATTCAACAAATAGGCGATCGAGCTGTAATTCTTTTCAATGACAAAGCTCAAGGATATCAACGTGCTTTGTGGCTATACCAAACTGTTAGTGGAGCTGGCCGTGCTTTAGGTGCAGCTTCCTTAGCTAATATGGTAGGTGATAAAATTCCTCTTGTCGGAGGTTTGTTAACTAGCCTTACTCCTAAACCAGGAAAAGCTCAAACTATCGATCTATCTCTGAAAGTAGTTGCAGAATTATTAGGTTTCTGTTCCATCAATGGCATTCCCGGAGATAGTATTGGTGATTTTGTCGGTGCTCTAGGAGATTATAGTGGAGAATCTTTGATGCGGTTAGCAGCCTTAGTCTGTTTTGATGGTTTAATTCCTTTAGGGCCAGATTTTCTAGGTGCTGCTGCTGACTGGATAGATGGACTTTCGCCCTCAGACTTAGAAGAAAATCAAGGTTTCCGGGAAATGGAAGATGCCATTCCTGGCGATGATAAAGATAGTAAGTTGGGCTTTATTGGAGAAGCTTTTGGTTCTGTTTCTGGTTGGATGGGAGATTTTGTCAGTGATCGGGGCATTACACCAGAAAATGTGGCCAATAGCTTGCAAAGTTTCGTAGAATTTAGCGATGATAAATTGGACTATTTGGCTGCATTCCTAGATGTGAGTACCAATTATTATGAACATACAGGAGTTCAAACCCTGGCTCGTCGTTTAATAGAACGAGCTTATGCAGAAATTTAACCAAGGAAGCATTTATGGCAGAAGAACAAGAAGCTAAAAAAACCGAAACTAAGCCTGCTGGAGGTAAGGTCAAACCAGAAAAGCCCCCTGCTGTCGAAGATAAGCCTTTTGCTGAGTTTGTGCAGCAAGATTATTTCCCAGCTTTACAGCAAGCTCTAACTAAAGAAGGTATTGAGGATCTTGATCTAAATCTAGTGAAGCAAAAACTACCTATGATTGACTTTGGTTCATCTGAGGAATGTTGGCAAGTGGTGGGTAAATTCCAAAAAGGCCAGCGTCAGTTCAATGTATATTTCCCCAAAAAGGATATTAAAGGCCCTAGAGCTTTCTCCTGTGCTGATAATGGAACTAAACCTGCTACCCTGGAACCTTTTTTAATTGATGAGCGTAAAATTACTCTGAAATTATTGGTATCTGGTGTGGTTCAACGCTTGAATGCTCAAAAGTGGCTTAGTTTAAACTAAATACTTAAGGTAGTAGAGACTCTATTTGTTCTTAATTCCACTAAATTATTCCCCCACTGGCCTCGAATAATTTCATAAAGGTCTACGTCTGCTTCTAGCAGGCAGGCGTGGCCACTGTTAGGAAGGACAACCATTTGAGCTTCAGGCAAATGCTGGACTAAAAATTTAGCCTCTGATACTGATGGTAAAAGTCGGTCTACAGCACTAGCAATAATTAATGTAGACTTTGGGAAATTTTTTAGTTGATTTTTGTCTATCTTAAATGAGCGCATTAACTCGAACCGCCAAATGGAAGTCTGTTGAGAAACTGACTGCATAGCCTCCAGTAGTGCTTGACGTTCCTTTCGTTGTATTCGACCTAAGGCTCCTAAAAACGGTAAAGTTGCTGTTACAGATAATTGATATAGATAGCTTGGTAGATATTGGGTGAGATATGAGCCGTATTTTACTATAGGTTCTTGACTAAATGAAGTAGCTGAATTGACTAAAATAAGTTTGTCCAATAAATCAGGAAAAGTTAGGGCAATTTTGAGAGCTAAACATCCACCAAAAGATTCTCCACATAAATAAACAGGTCTTTTGGGTACTGCTTCCTGTTCAATTTTAATCAAGTCTATTGTTTTCTCGGATAACCAATCCCAACTCGATAAATCATTTTGTGGGATACTGAGACACCGAATATCAAAAGCAGTTGATAATCTGGAAAGTTGCGATCGCAACAATTTACCTGTACCGTCCATAGCAGGTAGGAAAATAAATAGAGGTAATTTTGGTTGAGAGGCAGTTGGCCTTAAAAAACTAATTTTACTACTTTCTACTTGCATGATTGAATACAGATATAAATTAGTAATGATTGATAAATTAATAACTAATAGTTGAGATATCTAAGTAACTTCTGATTTAGCTTATACTTTGATGAGATTTTTATTTTTTTGTGATTTACCTAATTATTACTTAATGATTAGTTATTTTTCACTTAAAATGACTACCTAAACAATTAAGTTATTTAATTATTAAATTTGTACAGGAGTAAGAGTAATTTTTTGTGTTATTTTCTTAGAATAAAAATATAAGTCATCAACTAAAATCAACGAATATTCAAGGATTAAACACAGACTTCTGCCAGTAAACTAGTAATTTCTTGGCTAACATAATTAGTCATATCATTAAATAAATGTTTAGCAGATTTTCCTTGATACTGTTGACAGTGTAAAGCTATAACCTACAATGGACATAAACATGATATCTGAGGATTGATCAACTATTCCAGGATGTCATTCAGATTGATTAAACAAAGGTTCTGAAGGTTCTGAAGGATCAAAAAAACTTAATAATTTCAAGGGTATTCTGGAAGAAATTAACTGCTCATCATATGAAGCGCTCATTACTGGTCATATTGCCAGATTTGATACTGGCGCTCGTAGAGCCAAATGGGCAAATCTTCTTTGAAAATCACCAACAAAATTAGGATGGTTCAACAATTAATAATTAATAATTAATTATTACCTCTTCTTATAAAGAAGAGTATTGGGCTAAAAAAAAATTTTTTCTTTTTTTTCATCAATGGAGAGGCTTTATACCTTGATTTTTCGGTAAATTTCACCATAGGTGGAGCACCTTCATGGCAATACTCCAACTATTTCGTGAGCTTCTAATAATTTTATTACCTGTTAGAAAAAATGCTTTTTTCTATGAGTAGGATAATCTAAAGGAAAACCTCCTAAACCAGTCGCTACTTCCCATACCAAAGGTACTTGGCTCATATAGTGATGGCAGGCAAATAGGATTTGACGATTAAAGGACACTGCAATTAACGAAGGGTCCATAAAACTACCATGGTTAGTTACAAGAAGCATGCCTAATGTTGAAGGAATTCGGTTAAATAAAAGTTCTACTGCCAATAGTAGCTAAGAACAAACGGGAAATTAAGGATGTGTTATTTGCTTAGATCCCCATTTTGCCTCTAACTAGAGAATCAATTCTAGAATTTGGATAAATAGATATTCTGTAAGAATCATAACACCAAAATACCAATAGTTAAAATTTCTTTGAGAAATTCTAGAAGAACAATACAAGAGCATTACTGTTAGGGTAGGGGATATTATTGCCTCGATTAGCTAATTATAATCAAGTTAATTTAGGTCAGCAAACAAGTAGTTAAGCTAAGTAGCAAATAAAATAGGTCGATACTACTAGAAAATGATTATCACCTTTGCCAGTTCAAATCAAAAGTATTTAATTCTGATTTTCCATGAAAAACATATATACAAATACAAATACCTTTGCAATTACAACCCCCCTTTACTACGTTAACGATTTACCACATATAGGTAGTGCTTATACCACTATTGCCGCCGATACGGTAGCTCGTTTTCAAAGGCTACAAGGTAAATCAGTACTTATGATTACTGGTACAGATGAGCATGGCCAGAAAATTCAAAGAACAGCTCAGAACAAAGGAAGGTCTCCTAAAGAACACTGTGACTCAGTAGTTACAGGATTTGAATCTCTTTGGCAACAACTAAATATTCAGTATGACCGTTTTAGTCGTACTACTGCATCTAACCACGAAAAAATTGTCAAAGAATTTTTTCGAAGAGTTTGGGATCGAGGTGATATCTACTTAAGTCAGCAACAAGGATGGTATTGCGTATCTTGTGAAGAATTTAAAGAAGAGCGCGAACTTCTAGAAGATAAATATTGTGCTATTCACACTAACCAAAAAGTAGAATGGCGCGATGAGCAAAACTACTTCTTTCGTCTCTCTAGGTATCAGGAACAACTACAAGCTTTCTACCAAGAAAGGCCAGAATTTATTCAACCCGAAAGCCGTCGGAATGAAGTCTTAAGCTTTGTCAATCAAGGATTACAAGACTTTTCAATCTCTAGAGTTAATGTGGATTGGGGCTTTCAACTACCTATCGATCCCAACCATACCATATATGTTTGGTTTGATGCTCTCTTAGGTTATGTTACGGCCCTTTTAGATCCTGATAGTGAACCCACCCTAGAGAATGCTTTATCAAAATGGTGGCCGATTAATCTACACCTAATTGGGAAAGATATATTACGTTTTCATGCTGTTTATTGGCCAGCAATGCTAATGTCAGCAGATTTACCTATGCCTGGCGGTGTATTTGGACATGGGTTTTTGACTAAAGACGGCAAGAAAATGGGTAAATCTCTAGGTAATACTTTAGATCCTTTTGAATTAATCCAAAAGTACGGCTCTGATGCAGTTCGTTACTATTTTCTCAAAGAAATCGAATTTGGAGTTGATGGTGATTTTAGTGAAACCCGGTTTATCAATGTCCTAAATGCTGACTTAGCAAATGACTTGGGTAATTTACTAAATCGTACCCTGAAAATGGCTCATAAATACTTTAATGGTCAAATTCCTAATATTAATGGTGAGGAAGTAGAAGTTACTCATCCACTCAAAACAATAGGCATCAGTTTGGGCGAAGAAGTTAGTCAAGCTTACACATCTTTAGCTTTTAGTAAAGTTTGTGAAGCAGTATTAGTTTTAGTTAGAACCTGCAATAAATATATAGACGAAACTGCTCCGTGGAGTTTATATAAACAGGGTCAATTAGAAGCTGTAGCAGAAGTGTTATATTCTGTGTTGGAGTCTGTTAGATTAGCAGCCTATCTTTTATCGCCGATTATTCCTAATATTAGCAATGCTATCTATCAGCAACTAGGTTTCTCAAATGATTTTAACAATAAATCAGTAATTTATAGTTCAGAAACTTTTGCCAAACAAATAAGTTGGGGCGCTCTACCTGTAAATCAAATTCTGGGGAAACCTCAACCTGTTTTTCAAAGACTAGAACTGACAGAAACTGTTGCTTAATAAAGCCAATTGTACTTTTGTTTTTTTAATTACATAGCTTGTTTTTTCTCTTACAAATTATCTCTGATTAAGAATTAAATTTCTTTATTTCATAAAAAAACTGAGGTTAAAAATCATGTTGAATCATCAACAAATACAAATAGAGTGTAATGAAATATTTACACCAGAACAAGTTCTAGAAAATCGTGGCAAAGTAGCTATTTTTATTGATGGATCTAACTTATTTTATGCTGCTTTGCAGTTAGGAATTGAGATAGATTATACGAAACTTCTTTCACGTCTTACAGGAGGTTCTCGTCTTCTACGTTCCTTTTTCTACACTGGAGTAGATCGTACTAATGAAAAACAGCAAGGGTTTTTGTTATGGATGCGTCGTAATGGTTATCGGGTCATTTCTAAAGACTTGGTACAATTACCAGATGGTTCTAAAAAAGCTAATCTTGATGTAGAAATAGCTGTTGATATGATGGCTTTAGTAGGTTCTTATGACACTGCTGTATTAGTTAGTGGAGATGGAGATTTAGCTTATGCTGTAGATGCTGTTAGTTATAGAGGTGTTAGGGTTGAAGTGGTTAGTCTTAGAGCTATGACTAGCGATAGTTTAATTAATGTTTCTGATCGTTATATAGACCTGGAACAGATTAAAGAAGACATTCAAAAAACTTCAAAATCTCCTAGCTATACCTATCGTCCTTTATCAGCTATAGGGTTGATGGATGAACATGATTAAGGATAATATTTGGTCTAATGTAACTTAGAAAATTTGTCAAATTTTAGAACAATAATTAATTTCAAAGTGGTGTGAATTTTTGTTGAGTTTAGTAGATTAATACCTGAAGCATTTTTCTGTCTAGGTTTGAAAAGTAAATTAGAGCAAAAATTAAATATTATTTAACTACAAGGAAAGTTGAAAAAACTAAGCATTATTCAAGTGAAAGCTGGAAAAATTTGTGCTTATGATGAAAAACTTTCCTTGAGTCTTTTTGCAGATATAGAATTTATGAATATATAGCAATATGTTTTGAGTTGTGAGATATTGGAGACTTTTAGGGAGCAGGGAAAAGGTAATAGGGAACAGAGAAGAATAAAAAAACGAATAGATATGAATAAGATAACTGCTATATTCTGTTCTTTTAAGAAATATCTGAATTCTTACATCTGATTCCTGATTGCTATAGATAATATCAAATGAGCCTTAGTTGAGAGGGTATTTTTTAAAATTAAAGCCGTTGCTAAGTAAAGGATTTGGGGATGGGAAAAGCCTGCTTTTATACCCAGGTTTAGTATAATATAGCAATTCCCATACTGGTGAGGTAAAGTTCCTTGGTTTTAGGGAACACGGAAGAGGGAGTAGGGAGTAGTAATTCTGGTTCCTTAGGAATAATAAAGAAGAAAAACAACTGTACCTCATTAGCTTGGGAAACGCTATATCAATTTTATTTATTGCCGAATTATTACATATTTTGTTTGTGAAAATTATCTTCATACTTCTTGAAAATTCAAAATTAAATCTTTTTATTCCTTTTATTAATGCCCTTATATACTGTTTATTTTCTCCTGTGTATTGTAGACTTATGTAATAATTATATGGATAAACATAATCTGAATATAATAGACTTTTTATGACAACACAAAATAATTCTTTTCCCCATTCAAAAAAAATATCAATCCCTTTATTAATCTTAGTAACTTTACTTCTAGGAATAACGGCTTGTAATCAACAAAATCAAACTCAAGAAAATATCTCAGAACAAACTATCCCTAATCAAACACCAGAAAGTGATTTAACCTTAAATGACGTTACTCTTGAAGAAGCATCGGAAGCAGGTGAAATGTTGTGGAGGGTAAAATCTAAACAAGCTTCCTATGTACAAGATAAAGAATTAGTGAGGGTAACTAAACCTGAAGGTGAATTGTTTCGAGATGGAAAATTAGCCTATAAAATTACTGCATTGCAAGGAGAAGTATATCAAGATGGAAACAAAATTTTACTGATAGAAGAAATAGAAGTATATGATATTCAAAATAAAATAGTTATCAGAGGACAACAATTAGAATGGTTAACTGAACCAGGAATCATTATTGTTCGCAACAATATAACAGGTAGTAACGAACAGATACAAGCATCAGCTCAAACGGCAAAAGTTATTAGCCTAGAAAAAAGAATAGAATTTTATGGTCAAGTAGTAGCTATGTTCCAAGAACCTGTAATGAAAATACAAACAGACCAATTATTTTGGGAGATAGATAAAAAAAAATTGATTGCTAATCAACCAATCAAAATAGAAGAATTAAAAGATAACAAAGTTATTGGCATAGCTTATGGTGACGAATCAGAATTTAATTTAGAAAGTCAAATAGCTACTCTAAAGAAAAATGTACAACTGCTCCGAACTAATCCAAAATTACAAATAAGTAGTGATTTGATGATTTGGAATATGCCACAAGATTTAATTGATTCACCAGGACCTATAACAGTATTAGAACAAGGAGAAAAAGTAGTTTTACAAGCAAATAAAGGTCAAGGAAATTTTCAGAACAATACCTTTATTTTATCAGGAGATGTCATTGGTGTTGGGCAAGAAAATCAAGCTCAATTAAATAGCGATCGCCTAACTTGGTATTTGAAAAATCAAACTTTTGAAGCAGAAGGTAATGTATTTTATCGTCAAGTCGATCCACCATTTAATGTTAGAGGCCCAAGGGCAGTGGGACAACTAAAAAATGAAACAGTTATTATTGAAGGTGGTAATAGCAATGTAGTAACAGAAATTATTCCTCAATAATGTAGTTAAAGTACCTTAACTCATGTAGAACCTGTTGAAGTGTAGTCTCCTAATTAACCAAAAACCATTTTTAGTAGATGTTAATTTTTTTGTAGTTATTATTACAAAGGAACAAGGGTCGTGCCAGATTAGTTATAAAAGAAAGACCATCTCGAGAAAACAAAAATGAATACTGATGAACAAGCCCGGGAACTAATGGTAAAAAATAGACTCCACGAAGAAAATCTACAATAATCTATGCAAAACCGAGCCTGAGAAGAAGTCGAACAGACAGCAAATCATACAGAGGAAGAAAAAGCCACAGAACTAATTGCTCAAAAACGGCAAAATGAAGAACATCTACAAGAATCTATGCTAAATCGTTCCTCAGAAGAAGTAGGTATGTCTCGTTAATCAAGTCTTATATTAGGATAAAATATTAAATATTGGGTGCGATCGCACAATATTATCAAAATAATGTGAGCGTACCCTTTGCTTACAAGAATTTAGCTCATTTAAACAAAATTACTTAAAGAATTGTGAGAGGATACCCAAAACAAACACCTCATAGTGGCTATCACTGGGATGGTAGTGATCGCCGTTTCTTTGAAGGCTGGTATTATCGAGTCACCCTACCAGAAGAAAAACAAACCTTTGCTTTCATGTATTCTATAGAAGATCCTATTGGCGATCAAACTTATAGTGGTGGTGGCGCTCAAATTCTTGGCCCAAATGACGAATATCTCTGTCGTACTTTTCCAGATGTCAAAAAATTTTGGGCAACTCCAGAGGTTCTAGAATTAGGTCATTGGGGACAAACAACTTTACAAGGTCCTGTTGGCTATCTAGAGCCACAAGTATTTGATACTCAAATCAAACAAGGGTATCAAGCTACAGCAACTTGGCATCAAGGAATTCTTTTTGACCCAGGAACAAATAATTATTGCCGTTGGCAATATGAAACACAACCTATATATGGTTGGGGAAACCCAGATGCAATACAACAATCAACAGCAGGTTGGCTCTCGTTTTTACCAATTTTTGAGCCTGGATGGCAAATATTAATGGCTCATGGTTTTGCTAGTGGTTGGATAGAATGGAATGGAAATACCTATGAATTTACCAATGCACCAGCCTACAGTGAGAAAAATTGGGGTGGAGCCTTCCCCAAAAAATGGTTTTGGTTGAACTGCAACAGTTTTTATGATGAACCAGATTTAGCTTTAACTGCTGGCGGTGGTAAGCGAGGAGTATTGTGGTGGATGGAAGAAGTGGCAATGGTGGGTATTCATTACCAAGGGAAATTTTATGAGTTTGTACCGTGGAACTCTGAAGTATATTGGCAAATTCAGCCTTGGGGAGAATGGAAAATGCAGGCAAAAAATGATTTATTTGAGGTAGAGTTGACTGCAACTACAAATCATTCTGGTACACCTCTACGGGCACCATCAGAACAGGGATTAATATTTTTGTGTCGGGATACCATGCGGGGTAATTTAACTTTGAAGTTAAGAGAAGTTAGGGATGGTTATTCAAAGTTAATTTTGGAGGCGCGTAGCGATCTATGTGGTTTAGAAGTAGGTGGCGGAGGTTGGGAGCAAGCTTGGGTTAAGTGATGTATTACTGATGGCTGCCGAAACTTTCTACTTCCAATTCCTGCAATTCTTGAGTCAAGCGAAAGACTTGATATTTTCCTAAGTTAAGTAGAAATTATCCCCATGACATTCCTGCTAGTTCAGCTGCTTTTATAGGATAAACAAGCTATTTGATAGAGTTTAACTACGGTTTACTGAAAAAGTCTTTTTTAAGGAGTAGGGGAGTAGGGGAGTAGGGGAGTAATTTTTTGGCTCAACTCTTGCCCAAAATCCTAACTTTTTGAGCATAAAGAGCTAAAAAATAGTGCAGGATGACAGAAATACAGCAGATTTCGGGCAAATAAGGTACAAGGTGAATAGTGAAAATATTGCAGTGCGGGCATCTTGCCCGCTTCTTGGTGTACCTCATAACTTCGGAAGCCGCTGTAAGTGACCAGTGACAAAATACTCAAAGCCTTACCAATCAAAACTTTTGACTTCCCCTCCTGGGAGGGGCAGGGGTGGGTTGAATTCTGAATTCTGACTTCCGCGTAGCGGTACTAGGTACGTTTTCCCGACCTAAAAAGGCTAAAACTTTTATCTGTCAATGCTTTAAGATTTAATCAGCAATCCCTAACTACTGCTAATATGCGTAATTATCCTGCAAATGTTATTGCATATGCCTTGGTTGCTTCTAGGACTAATGCAACGCTGTGTGCAACTTTTTCTAAACGAGGAAATTTAGGGACTGTTAAGAACCAGAATTTCTGCTAAATAGCCAGAAATGCTGATTATCTCCTAGAAAGTTGTACATCAGCAGATACGTTAAACTAATTATCATCTGTATCTGTTCGCTATTTTCACTCAAAACTTTCCTCAAACTAATTTCCTGAAAGCATAATATTTCTTCTACTATCTCCCAAACCCAAGCGATCGCCATTTATCTTAGGAACAATACCTCCAGGTGGCGTTGTTGCTCCCCACCTCTTAACTAATTCCTGTAAAAATTTATCCTGCTCTGCTCGTGTTTCCTCCCAATAAGGACTCCGGTTAACCATCGTAAACCAAACCAAACCCTGTTCCCGCGTGGGAAAAACTCCCGCTAAAGCAATAACATCATTCAAAGTACCAGTCTTTACCGCCGCTCCCTGGGGAATATTCCGTGACTGATCGGTTAAAGTTCCCGTGTCGTACCCAGATACCGGAAACAGATCGGCAATAACCCACTCAGAATTTTGCAGACACCGTTGAATAGCTACCAACATTGCAGTTACTGCTCTTGGAGAAATCAGATTTTCTACTCCCAATCCAGAACCATTAATTAACTGTATTTCTGCCTCCGGCACTCCAGCACTCCAAGCAGCTTTTCGTTGCACAACTTTTGCTCCTCCCAAATTTTCCGCTAACCTCTCAGCTAAATTATTCTTACTTTCCACATTCATTGTTTTGAGAATATACACCAGCGGTAATGATTTGTGTCTAATAATAGGAATTTTCTGAGATACAGATTTTTGGGATATAACAGAACCAGCGATCGCTACTTTCGGCATCGGTGTTCCTAGTGGCATTCGGTTGTAGATACTTCTGACATTTCTAGACCAAGTTCCTGAATTTATACCTTCTCGCAAGAACTGACCAGCGACTACAGGATCATAGCGATTATTCATCGAAAAATCGCCTACTATAACTAAATTACCCGTCACCTGATTGATACCCAATTTTTGTATAGCGTTGCCCAGGGCGATCGCCTCTTCCCAGACAAAATAAGGGTCACCACCACCATTAATGACTAAATTTCCTCGCAAGATGCCATTAGTAATTGGACCTGTGGTACTAATCAAAGTTTCAAATTGATGTTGAGGTCCCCAAGTTTCCAGTGCAGCTAAAGATGTAGCGATTTTAGTTAAAGAAGCACCGGGAATAGGAATTGTACCTTCGTGACTATGTAGAGAACTTAGTTCTGACTGTATCCAGATACCCTGAGAATCAGCAGTTAGTAATCCTTTTGTTTTTAAGCTTTCTAAATATTCATCTACTTCTAAGGTCAATATTTCATCTGAATTTTGAGGAGAAATTAATTGAGGTAGACCTGCCTGCCATTTGAGTCTAGCTATAGTGTTCTGCCCAATAGTTTGTATCCCTGCCATTTCTAACCACAGATGTATAACTCCGTAGCTGAACAATTCCCACATAAATTAATTCAATGTTTTCCAAATTCTTCCATCATAGCGAACTTCAATAATATATAGAACCCCTAAGCGTATCTTTATAAATATGCGCGTTAGCTAGGAGTTAGGA
>NZ_JBNHER010000301.1:0-49642 GCF_050015975.1 Dapis purpurea BLCC-M126
TAGTTAATCTAGGAGTCAGGAGTCAGGAGTCAGGAGTCAGGAGTCAGGAGGAAAGGGAATTTAGAAACATTTGCTCTTGAATGAAGATGAAAATTTTTTTTATACCGAATTAAGCGGATTTGATATAAATAAGGATCTGCGATCGCCACTCAGTTTTCATCAGCGAAGAGCTTTATTCATCATTAGTTTTCACTTTTTCCAGTTTAACTAATATAATAGTAATATCATGTCCGGATAATTAGTTATAAAAAAACTTTCTCCTTTTTCTTCTGTTGTTCTTCTTTCTTCGCTTCTGACTCCTGAGTCCTGACTCCTGACTCCTCCGTAGTTATTTATTTATCACTGTTCAACCGGACATGATATAAGGTTTTGGCTAAATACAATAAATTTAGATTGAACCTTATGAAGGATAAGGTATTTCTCATAATTGGATTTTGATGCTAAAAATTAACGATCAATTTCACATTTTTGCAGAATAGTTATCAGATAATGATAATTCAGAAAAATTATATGAATTATTGATTAAATAATTCATATAACCACCTATAAGATTAGGTTTAAATGTTAAAATTGGTAATTTTCAGTAATAAAAATTACCTTACTTTTATGTCATCCTAGAGTGCAGAATCAAGAATTATAATTAGAGGTGAAAGATGAACCTAAAAATCCCTATCCCGATCTAACTCTTAGATGATAAAAAAATATTAAAAAAGTTGTCAAAACGGAATATTATTTCCCTGTTTATATCACTTTTTTTATCAGTTGTTGAAGTTGTTAGTTATGGATAATTATAAAAATAAAGAAGCTGCATTGCTAATGAAACTTAAATATCAAGATTGTGGTATTTTTGAATATTCGATTTTTTACCGATAAACTGATTAGTCTGAGAATTTAAGAGGAACAAGCTACACAGAAGTTGGTAGCTGATTTGGTATTATATCCTGGATCTAGGCCCATTAACTTAAAAGTTTCCGCAGTATTTGATAGAGAAAATTAAGTAGCGAATGCCCACGGAACAAGAGAAAGAACAAGGCAGTAAGGGAAAATTTTCTGGAAAATAGCAAACGGCTGTCATAGAATGGGATATGGAGTATCATTAATATCTATTTATCTCTTTGATCAGCTAATAAAAAAATGATAGGCATTAAAAACCAAGTAATTATAAATAAAAAGGTATTTAATAGACGTTTATTTCCTTTAATTGAATTAGTGAAAAGTATTCATTTAAACCCTTATTCAAATCTGCCTTTAAGAGAAAAAATTAGTTTGCCGTTTCTTTTAGTATTCCTTGTAATATGGATTCCAGGAACCTTGGGTATTGGTTATTTCTTTACTCGACATACTGAAAGAAAGGAGATACAACAAGTAAAAGATGTTGGATCATTGATTTTACGAGAATTCCAACAAGAAATCACGAAAATGGAGTTAGATGCTCAATTACTGGTGGAGGCAACAACAATTAAAAGAGCGTTACAATCAAAAAATAAAACAGAAATTTTACAACAATTATTACCTTTAAGAATAAATTTATCTCTAGATTTAATGCAGGTTGTAGACAAAAATGGTAATCAATTAGTAGATTTGCGAAGCTCAACACTGTACCAGAAAAAAATCCCTAACCAAACAGCAATTTCACAAGTAATTAATGGGGTAAATTTCTCTAACATCATTGCAGCAGAAAAACCAGCACCTTCTATATTAATAGGAACTGCGCCAATTAAATCTAATCGAGGAATTATTGGCGGTATTATTGTTGGCAAAGCTGTCAGCGATAAATTACTTCAAGAACTAGCTAGAGGAATAAGTGAAGATATTATCGCTTTGCAAAAGGGAGAAATAATTGCTTCTAGTTTCCCACAAGCTTACACTTTTTCTTATGAAAAAATTCAAGAATTATCTCAGAAAAATTTAAAAAAAATCAAAGTTGACAATCAATTCTACATTACTAAAACTATAACTATAACTATATTAGGATCAGATGCTACTGAATTAGAATTAGTTATCCTCTCTTCTATAACAGATTTAGAAGTAACAAAAAGAAATTTTTGGATTTTGATTAGTTCATTGTCTTTAGTAGGATCCGTAATAGCTATTCTAGTGGGTTACTTAGTGTCAAATTTAATTGCAAGTCGAGTTAGTATAATGACTAACGCTACAGAAAAGTTAGCAAGTGGTGACTTAAAAATTAGACTTCCTGTTATCTATAACGATGAAGTAGATAGGTTAGCTAAAGGATTTAATTCAATGGCAGAACAGCTCGAAGTACGGGAGCGAAAAATTCAACATCAAATGCAGCAGTTAGAAGAAACTTTAGAAAAGTTATTGACTACTGAAGGAATTTTAGCAAAACTTTCGAGCAATCAAGCTCAATTAGTTCAGACAGAAAAAATGTCAAGTTTAGGACGCATGGTAGCAGGAATTGCACACGAACTTAATAATCCTGTGAGTTTTATTTATGGAAATGTTGACCACGCTCTTCAATACTTTGATGACTTATTGGAACTGATTAATGTTTATCGCCAGGAATATCCTCAACCCACACCTTTAGTTAATGATATTCTCTCAGAAATAGAAATAGAATTTTTGGAAGAAGACATACATAATTTATTAAATTCAATGAAATCTGGTGCTGATAGAATTACTAATATAGTTAGGAGTTTGCGGACTTTTTCCAGATTAGATGAATCAGGGAAAAAGTCAGTGGATATTAATCAAAATATTGAGTCTAGTCTCTCAGTTTTACAGCATCGTTGTTATTATTCTAAGAAGATAGGAAATCAAAGTGAAAGGCAAATTCAGATTATCAAAGAATATGGAAATTTACCCCCAGTTGTTTGTAATGCTGGCAAGTTGAATCAGGTATTTTTCAACATTATTGAAAATGCTATAGATGCTTTAGAAACTTCAATAGCTAAGGGAGAAAAAATTAAGAATCCCCAAATTTTGATTAAGACTGAAGCGACAGATAGTAATTCAGTAAAAATTAAAATTGCTGATAATGGTTGTGGAATGACAGAGAAACTTAAAACAAGGATATTTGATCCTTTTATGACTACTAAATCCGTCGGTTCAGGGACTGGTTTAGGATTGTCTATTAGCTACTCAATTGTGGTGGATGAGCATCACGGACAGTTGAGTTGTATTTCTGCTCCAGGAGAGGGAGCGGAGTTTTTAATTGAGATTCCTATTCAGGGAATTTAAAATTCAAAATTAAGGGAATAGGGGATAGAAAAAAATATTGTATAGTAGTATGAAATGATTTGTGAAAAAGCTGTAGGGGTTTGCTCTCAAAATCCGATTTTGGCTTGGGTTTGGAGACTAAACCCCTAGGATTATACGAATTTTTTTTTATAACAGTTAATTTTAACTGAAAATATTTTATAGAATAAAAGTACTAGGATTTTCATAAAATAACTTTAGTGCAATGGAAAAGGAAATATATAGTCAAGCAGTCGCTAAATCTCGTGCTGGAAAATATCAAGAGGCAATTCAAGATTTTAGCCGAGTTATAGAAATTAATCCTAACTTTGCTGAAGCTTATTATGGCAGAGGTTTGGCAAAGTTTGATTTAGGAAATAGAGAAGAAGCAATTGCAGATTATACTCAAGCTTTGGCAATTAATCCTAATTATATAGATGCTTATTTAGGTCGTGGTATTGCTAGGTTAATAGTAGGGGATATTTCGGGAACTATTACAGATACTAATCAGATAATTGCGATTAATACTAACTATGCTCCAGCATATAAATTGTTAGGTAATGCTTACCAGAAACAAGATAATCAAGCAGATGCAATTGCTAGTTTTAAGCGTGGTGCAGAATTGTATTTAGAAGAGAAGGATGCTGTTAATTGTCGGAAATGTTTGGATAATATTAAACAGTTGCAAAATGTAGCCTCTACTTCTATCAAACCTGACAGTAATATTCAGTGGGAAAAAGGTGATAGTAAAACATTTTTAACTCGAATGCTGAGAAGGTTTGAAAAAGGCGATCGCCAGGGAGCAATAGCAGATTTAAACTGGGCATTAAAAGTAGATGCTTCAGATTCCCAAGCTTATTGTTGTCGAGGAATTCTTCGTTATAAACAAGGGGATAATTTAGGTGCAATATCAGATTTTAATCAAGCTTTGCAATTTAACGATCTAGATATTTTAGCTTATCGAAATCGGGGTATGATTCGCAGTCAAATGGGGGATTTTAAAGGAGCGATCGCTGATTTTGATGCAGCTTTAAAAATCGAACCGAATAATTCATTTATTTATGTCACTAGAGGGAATGCTTATCGGGATATGGGTGGATATCAAGAGGCATTAAAAGATTATGAACAAGCATTAAAAATTAATCCTAATGAAGCAAAAGCTTTTTATCACCGAGGCATCATTTATTCTCGTTTAGAAGAAATCACAAAAGCTATAGATGATTATCAGAATGCTGCTAAATTATTTGGGGATGCTGAAGACTGGAAGAATTATCAAAAAACTTTGGATAATTTGAAGAAAATTCAGACATCTGTCCCGAGTCAAAATCAGAATATTGATGAAGATGCTAAGTATAAGAAACTAGAACAACAACTGTTAAGAATGGTTGGCGGATATTGGGAAATGGCAGAAAGATTAATTGCAAAAGTCAAAGAAAAATATCCTGGTAGAGATAGAATTTGGTATTTAGAAAAAGTTATATCTGATTGGCAGCAACAACAGGATAGTTGATTTATTAATTAATAATGGATAATGGATAATTATTTTTGTTTTACTTTTTGGCTGTCATCGACATGAAATACTACATCAAAAGCGTTTTGCTGGCGCAAAGCTTTCCGGAACGCAATATTCATTATCAATTTCATGGGAGCATCTTGCTCCCACTGTTGCCTTGAGAAATATTAACCTTCAAAGCTTAAGTTCTGTTACCATAAGTCATATTGCGATCGATAGCTGAGAAAACTTGATTTCTAGCGGTTTCAGATGTCAAACATTCACAGACTAACTGAGCTACATCTGCTCGATGAATACTTCCCGCAATTTTATAGTCTGTAGTTAAAAAACCATTACCTGTAGCTGCTTCCGACTTTAAACCACCGGGACGAATAATAGTATAAGTTAGTCCACTGTTAATCAAATGTTGCTCGGCTTTTTCCTTCTCCAACAAAACCGGACCAAGAGTTTCTAATGCTTGAGGTGGTAAAGCGACTGCACTTTCACCACTACCGATAGAGGAAATAAGGATAAATTGTTGTACCTGAGCTTTGACAGCAATATCAATCAGATGAGAAATCTTAAAGTTGGAAATGTTTTTCCAACTCTTCCCTACTCCCTAAACCTAATTAATTTCCTGTTAATTCAATGGCGCGTTGATAAGCTGCTACAGACTCATCAAGTTGACCTATTTCCTGCAAAGCATTTCCTAATAAATGATAAACTTCTGCCATATCTATACGATCTAGATTTTCCTCAAGGTGAGGAAAAGTTGCTTGAGTTTTATTAGTATCTAATTCAATGACTTGCTGATAACAAGCGATCGCCTCTTGCCATTCTTCTTTTTCTGCTAAAGCTTTACCTAAACCATAGTAAGACTCTATAGATTCAGAATTTAATTCTACTACTTGTCGATAATATTTAACTGCTTCATCCCAGTTTTTTTGAGAGCTAAATATTTCCCCTAAACTATAGTGAGCTTCCCATAATTTAGGATCTAATTTAATAGCTTGCTCAAAACAAGTTATTCCTTGATGTGTTTTACCTTCTGCTATTAAACCCTGACCTAAAGTACAAAACTCTTGGGGAGTTGTCCAACTGGGATGTTGAATGAGAGCATTATAGGATAACTCTGCAGCTTCATCAACCTTTCCTTGAGCAAGCAATACTTCAACTAAACTACGATAACCATCTTTTAAGTCTGGCGCGAGTTTAATTGCTTTTTGGTAAGCAGTTATAGCTTCTGACTGTCGCTGCTGTTGAACATATAATTCTCCTAAACTGAGATAAACTTCGGCAACATCTGACTTTACTTCTATGGATTTTTCATAAGCAGCGATCGCTTTGTCTATTTCATTCATTCCTACCCAAGCTTTACCCATTATTTGATAAGCTACAGCATTATGTTTAATTGAAATTATCTCGTCACAAGTAGCGATCGCCTCATAAAATTTACTGTTGACTAAATTTGCCTCTGCTTGTTTAATTAAGTCTCCTTGATTAACTTGAGGCGACTTCTCTTTTTCTTTTTTGTCTAAAGATGACTGTAAAATATCTTCAGGATTAATATGTTGGGGTTTACTACCGTTAACTTTTACCTGTTTCTCTACTATATTATTACCAACTTCTTTAGCTTTTTGCTCGTAAATTATAGCTTCATCTAACTTACCCTGACGTTTCAAAGTCGTAGCCAAATTCTGATAAGCAGCAGCATAATTTGGGTTTAATTTGATTGCCCGTTGATAACAGGATATAGCCTTAGTTAATTGACCTTGACGACAAAGGGTATTACCTAGATTTAGATATTGCTCAGGAGCGATCTTTTCTGGTTCCAATATATAAGCTTGATACCAACAGTCTGCTGCTTCTGCTTGTTTATCTACCTGATACCATGCTTTGGCTAAGTTGCGATATGCTCCAGCAAAATCTGGTTTAAGAGCGATCGCTTTCTGATAACAAGGTATTGCCTGCTCCCATGATTCTTCTTGTGCATACAGACTCCCCAGGTTAGAATGAATTGAAGCATCCTGACTATCAAGAGATATGGCTTTTAAGTAATTTTGCTTGGCTTCCTCGTGTTGACTAGCACTACCCATTTTTTGCTGGATATTACCTAATATTTTGTAAGCTATTGCTAGCTCTGGTTTAACTGCTATTGCTTCTTGACATTCGGCGATCGCTTGTTCATATAATCCTTCTTGGTTATAAGCTATGGCCTTTTGAACATAAAAATCTGCTAGAGCTATTTCTGATGCTAGAGCGATCTCTGATGCTTTAGTATCAACAGGGTGACCATTTACCTGTATAGTTGTTTGCTCAGTGTCTTCTATATGGTCATTAGGGTATAAATTCTGTCTTTGACCAATTTGTTGTTGTGTTCTTTTTTCCTGGCTTTTTCCATTAGTATTGCTTACATTTTTTTCATCATAAAATAGTAAGTCTTCAATAGAACATTCTGTTGTATCTTTTATATTAAAACCTATTTCTGTTTTCAAAGGAAAAGAATTATTTTCACCCTCTAGTCTGGGCATCTTTCGAGATGATTGTAAATCTTTTCTTAATAATTGATCATTCGTATTAAAAACAGAGGTTACTTGGCCAATTATCTTATTTAAAAATCCATCAAAATGTTTTAATGTTTCTTGAAAAATACCAGATTTTGTTACTAATTTAGGAGTATTCTGGTTAACTTGATGATTATTTATTTCTGCATCATATTTATCTGCTATACTATCCTTCAGACTATAAATATGAGAATTTAAATAGTCATTATTTGTATAAGTTTTAGATTGTGAATTTGAGTTATGAACATGAGATTGAAGTTTTAAAGCTTCCCCTAAATTTTGATATGCTACTGTTAAATTGGGATTAATTTTTATGGCATTGCAGTAGCATGATATTGCTCGATCTACCATATTCATTTGCAGCATACTATTTCCCAGAATGAAGTGTTCTTCTGCTGTTGCTGTTTCTGGTTCTAGAGAATAAGCTCGCTGCCAAAATTCAGATGCTTCTGTATGTTTACCAACATTAGTTAATGCTGTTGCTAAATAACGGTGAACATCTGCCATATTTGGGTTTATTTCCAAGGCTTTTTGATAACATTTTATTGCTTCTTGCCACTGTTGCTGTTGTCCGTACAAACTACCTAAATCTCGATAAATTTCTGGGTCTTTTGGTGCAATAGATATAGCTTTTGTATACCACTGCCAAGCTTCTGCTGGTTTGTCTTGGTTTTGCAATATTTTGCCTAATTGTTTATAAGCTTCTACAGTATCTTTATTTACAAGTGGCTTGATTAATTTATTGTTGTTTCCCGGGGATATTTCTTGATTTTTATTTTCCTTTTTATGACGATTTATTCTAGCTGATTCAATTGGAATTACTGGATTTACAGGATATAAATTAGCTGATTTTTTTGCTGATTTATGATTAAGATTTGATGGGTTTATTATGCCTAATTGAATCGCTTTTCGATAACAAATATTTGACTCTTCAAAATCCCCGGTTTTAGATAATGCTTCTGCAAGATTTTGATATGCTACTGCGGAATTCAGATTTAACTTTAGGGCGCTACGATAACAAGATATAGCTTCTGTTAATTGCTTTTGCTGTAGAAGAGTATTTCCTAAATTTATATATTCTGGCTCTGTAATTTTTTGAGGTTCTAAACAGTAAACTTTATATTGATAATTTGCTGCTTCAGAAACCTTGCCTAATTTTTGATATGCTTTGACTATATTACGGTAAGCTGGAATTAAATCTGATTTTAGATAAATTGCTTTTTGATAATAGTCAATTGCTTCTTGCCATTGTTGCTTTTTGGCATAGAGAGTACCAATATTAACATGAGCCTCAGCAAAATCTGGTTGAATTTTAATAGCTCGGAAATACCAGTCAAAGGCTGCTTCTATCTGCCCTTGATTTTGGAGAATAATACCCATTGTTTTGTAAGCTGGGGCAAAATCTGGTTGATTTTTAATAGCTTGTTCGCAAGCTGCTTTAGCTTCGTCTAATTTCTTTTGGTCTAAATAGAATAAAGCTTTTTTGTGGAAGTGAGCAGACGCTTCTGCTAAGTTAATATTGGATAGCATTTTATCACTTACTGCAGTTCTAGTTGTATTCTCTCCTGCATATTTTTCGGAGAAGGCGGCGGGGTAATCAATTTCGGTATTCGAGGGTTTTTTCTCAAAAATAATCATATCTTGAGAAATTTCTTCATTATTGGGAAATCTTAATTTTTTCAGGGAATCTATTTTGATTATACTTGCCTGGGATAACATTTTTTCAAGTTTACTAAAGTTAATAATAATATCTTCGGTGAGAGGATTGGGATACATGATTTGGCGGATGGGATAATAGGAATATTCTTCTCCCATCAAGTAGTAATACTTTAATCCTAGTTGTTGGCTGATGACCCAGTAATAATGTCTGATATAATTAGGAGACATAAATTCAATCACGGTAGTTCCTGGTTTACAAAACATAATATTTGTTAACCCACTACCATGAGGAGAAACTATGACTTTAGCATTGGCAAATAATGTTACTTGTTCTAAAAAAGAAAGAGTTTCTAGTTCGATGGTGATAAAGCCGTATTGACTTAATAAATCAACTACTGTTTCTTCATTAATAACTTTTCTATATTTAGCTTTATTCCTAGTGATGTAAATTCTTTCAGGATAAGCATAATCTACTTGATTATTTAGAATTTTTCCTGATGCTAAACCATCTTTTAACCAACCACAATTTGACTTATTTAAGAATGTTTGACGGTGAAATTCTAGAGCAAATCTTTCTAGCCAACCTAAGTGACCAGAAAAAGATGGAACTATTAATTTTTTAGCTTGAATATAAGGATGGCGATCGCTTTCTATAATTTTCTCTTCTGGAATTCCTAAAATCCGGAGAGTTTCTTTTTGAAATGGTTGTTGAATACTATTAATTAAAAACCAATCTATTTGCTCCAAATTTATATCATTACGTCTTAATATCTCGATCCGGGGCAATATATCTACCATCCAATGAAAATAAACGTTTCCTGATAATCCTGAGAAAACTGCTACTGTACCGTTTATTTGCTCTAAAGGTGGTAATTTTTCTGTAGTAAAAAACTGATGGTTGTTGATATCGTATTTTTCACATCCTGGTAATTGACCAGGATATTCGCGCGATACTTCAGCTAATAATTGATTATTTTCATTAATAATGGCAATAGCATTACAAACCATCCAATAATTTTTTTGCGGAACTATCCATGCTCTACCATTTTCTACTTCTATAACAAATTTTGGTGTTTCTGGAAAATCAACAGATGAAATATTTGTAGATGTTGGTATTTCTGTTATTGAAAAAGTATGAATACCATTTCCTAAATGAATTGGTTGAAGTTGTTTAAATATCCGTTTGAGACAAGATTTACAGTTTAATCCCTGACATTCACTTTCAGAAATTTTCTCGTTTCTAGCTGCTAATTTCTTAGGCAGTGCAGGAGTTATATCTTGATGATTAGGTGTCAGGAAAGAAAGAATATTTTTTCCACCGAAATTGGCTGTATTATGCTGAAAAACTTCATTGTTTAAACGGTGTATAAATTTGCTTGGGATTAAATTTCCAAGCAAATTATCCCTATACTCTAGTTCAAAAGTTGTGGATAAATCTTTTTCCTCTAACTCTATATTTAATATTCTTTTGATACCGTCTGCATTTAAAATATGCGGCAAATTATTTCTTGCTTCTAAAACTTTTTCTAATGCTTGGTTAATCAAGTAGTTGTCAGGTAGAACAGTCAACCCCAGACGGTAAATTATAATAGCAGCATTAAAACGTTTTTGTTTGACTAAACTGTCGCCTAATTTTATATACAAATCAATATTAAACGGCTGAAATCCTAATCCTTTTTTGTAATAATTCTCAGCTTGTGAATATTCGCCATACTCAAAGAATACATTTCCTAAAGATAAGTAGATTAAAGTTAAATTTTTTCTGACTCCTGCTAAATCTGATTTTTGTAGTGTTATGAGAAATTGAGTACAAGCTATTTTTGCTTTTTCGAGCGCATCTGACTCTATTAATAAATCTGTTTGTTTACAGTAACTTTCCACAAAAGGATTATTATTAATCACCTTTTGTAAATAGGGTATTGCTGCTTCAATTTTCTCTAATTCTAAGAAAGAAAAGCCACAGTCACTGTAGGCAGAAATATTTTCTGGTTGTTGTTTAATTACTTCCTGAAAATAAACAAGAGCTTCTGAATGTAAACCTTGTTTTTGATAAGCTTTACCCAGATTATGAAGAGCTACTATTAATTGAGGTTGTATTGCCAAAGCTTGCTGATAATTCGCAATTGCTTTTTCTACTTTTCCCAGTTCTAAAAATGCTTTGCCCAGATTATTGTAGAGATTGGCATCATCTGGTTTTTTAGTAATTGCTTGCTGAAGAATTTCGATAGCTTCCTTATACCTACCTTCCTGAACTAAAATACTGCTCCAGTTACGATAAGCCTGAATTGAAATCAAAATATTTGCAGAGCTAGTTTGAGATAAGTTAATAACTTTTTGATAACTATAAATTGCTTTATCTAGTAAACCTTGTTGGTGTAAAACAATGGCAAAATTATAGTGAGTTTGAATATGATTAGAATTAATAATTATCTCTTGCTGATAATGAGTAAAGGCTGCTGGTAAATTTCCCTGATGGTGAAAAATTATGCCCAAATTATAGTGAACTAATGGGAGACGTGGTGCTAAAGTTAACGCTTCCTGGTATAAAGATATAGCAACTTCTAATTTTCCCTGTTTTTGATATAAAAATCCCCTTGAAGCTTTTTCTTTAGCTAACTTTAATATTTCTGGAGATTGGTTGTTCATAATTTTTGTAGTAGCGCATAGTAATAAGTTTTAAGCCTTGATTTTAGATAGTTTCAAAATCATCTAGATTAATATCTAAGTTACTATCTAATTGCATGAATCTTATAGCATTGCCCTCTGCATCCATATAATACATTAAACCTTGGTCTGAATCATAAACTACGTCAGCATTTCCAGCAATACTAGGATTGTTAGGATCGAAATTAGTAATAATAGCCAACCAAAATTCATCTTGGTTCAAATCACCAGGACTACTTAATTGATTAAAGCTATTAGCATCAAGTAGTATTTTGTCTTCTCCTGGAGTAAAATCAGTAAGAGTATCTACCCCTGAGTCTGTAGCAACGAAATTGTTGAGAGTATCAATACCTAATACTTGAGTTTCATTCTCGAAAAACTCAAACCGGAAGATATCTTCTCCCTCGCCACCTTCTAGGAAGTCGTTGCCTTGGCCTCCCACAATTAAATCGTTTCCGCTACCTCCTAAAACCGTGTCATTTCCACTACCTCCTGAAACCGTATCATTGCCTCTATCTCCAGAAACTAAGTCATTACCTTCTTCACCAGAAACTAAGTCATTGTCTTTACCACCGTAGAGTGTATCATCACCAATACCACCTATAACATTGTCGAATCCACGATCGCCTCGAACAAAGTCGTTTCCGTCTTCACCTCTAACTAAATCATTGTCTTTACCACCATAGATAGTGTCATCTTCAGTACCACCTCTAATAGTGTCAGAACCTCGGTTACCGAATAATAAGTCATTTCCCTGGCTCCCATAGATCCAATCTTCGTCTCTTCCCCCGAAGATAATATCACTACCTTCTCGACCATAGAGAGTATCAGAGTCTGTGTTACCATGAAGTTCATCATTATCCTCACCACCATCAACTAAATCATTACCTTTTCCTGCAAAGACAGTATCATTATTCAATCCAGCAATAATAGTATCCGCACGTTGCAATCCTAAAATATAGTCATTTCCTTCTCGTCCTTGTATATAGTCTGTGCTAGGCGTGCCTATAATTGTGTCGTCACCGGAAGTCCCATCTTGTACCACTGAGCCTAGAATTTGACTCGGATCAGTTGGTGGTTGAGGGATAAAAGGCTCTCCCTCAAAATCTGGAATAATTAAGTCGTTATCAGGTATAACCTGTGACATGGTAATTATTTATCTTGGTCTAGTTAATACTAAGTGTGAGTTTCAATGAAGAAGATAAATAACAATATTTTTCTCAAACATAACCTTACTAACATAAGCTTTACCAAGATTATAACACCCTAGTGGACCGACACAGCTAAAGTGGTGCATTAAAAAATGGTGGGATGGGATGATGGGGTGATTATGAAAAAAGCGCTTTGCACAGTTTTAGCTGAAACAGTCCACTAGTATGAATTAAGGCCATAATGCCCAGGCTTGCTGATAATTCCCAATCGCTTTTTCTACTTTTCCCAGTTATAAAAATGCTTTGCCCAGATTATTGTAGAGATTAGCATCATCTGGTTTCTTGCTCATGGCTTCCTTATATTTACCTTTCTGAACTAAAATACTGTTCCAGTGACGATAAACCTGAATTGAAATTAAAATATTTGCAGCGCTAATTTTGGATAAGTTAATAACTTTTTGATAAATATAAATTGCCTGCTCTAGTAGACCTTAGTTGTTGCAAAATAATGGCAAGATTATAGTGAGATAGAATATTATGAGGATCAAGAGTTATATCTTGCTGATAATGAGTAAAAGCTGCTGGTAAATTTCCCTGATGGTAAAAAATTATGCCTAAGTTATATCGTGTGCCCCCTCCGGGGGAGCTACGAATTGCGGATAATCACTTATAATAAAGTATATGGTTTGTAGTAGGGCTTCAGCCCAAACTGTAGATAGGGCTGAAGCCCTACTACGAACTGTAATTATAATAACTATTTAACCGAACATAATATTATAGCAAAGAAATGGTAAATTTAGTACTAAAGTTAATGCTTCCTGATATTAAAGATATAGCTGTTTCAGATTTTCCCTGTTTTTGATATAAAAATACTCTTGATGCTTTTTCTTCAGGTAAGTTCAAAATTTCTGGAGATTCGTTTTCATAATTTAAGTGGTAGTGCATAGTAATAAGTTTTGAACTTTGAGTTTATATTGTTTCAAAGTCATCAGGACCAATATTTAGGTTAGGATCTAATTGTATAAATTCTATCGCATTACCATTTTCATCAATATAGTACATTAAACCTTGGTCTGAGTCGTAGACTAGATTTGCATCTGGGTTCTGGGCAAACTCAGCAAGAGTACTAAATTCATCGGGATCGAAATTACCATCAATACCAATTAACTGATCGAAGCTATTAGCATCAAGTTGTATTTTGTCTTCTCCAGGAGTAAAGTCAGTGAGAGTATCAACTCCAGAATCTCCAGGAACAAAATTATTGAGGGTATCGAAGCCAAATTCCTGAGTGCCATCGGAAGTAAATGTCTCATCCTCAAAAAATTCAAAACGGAAGATATCCGCTCCCTCACCTCCGGTGAGGGTATCGTTACCTTTGCCACCTAACAAGATGTCGTTACCCAAACCACCTTCAATTAAATCATCCCCTTTTCCTCCAAAAACTGTATCATCACCGCTACCTCCTCTAACCGTATCATTACCACGGTTTCCATGAACTAGATCGTTACCTTCTTCTCCATCAACTAAGTCATTACCCTCCCCTTCTTCTCCATCACCATAGAGAGTATCATCTCCACTACCACCTCTAACATTATCCGACCCTCTTTCTCCAAGAACTAGGTCGTCTCCTTCCTCACCTCTAACCAAATCATTACCCTTTCCTCCATGTATAGTATCATTCCCCTCCCCACCTCTAAGCGTATCAGAGCCTTGGTTACCGAGTAGAGAATCATTTCCCTCTTCCCCACTAATCCAATCATTATCATCATTTCCATAGGCAGTATCGTTACCTTGGCCGCTAAAGATAGTGTCTACTCCATCTTCGGCTTCAATCCTATTATCTGTATTAGAACTTACGATAAAGTTGTTGTCATCAATGCTATTGTTAGTTAAATTTATAACTTCTGCATCACCAAATTCATTAGGATCAATTGGTGGCCGCAGGATAGGCTCCTGGTCGCCGAAGTCTTGTGGAATCTCTGGAATTGGAATTGACATATTATTTATATTGATAATTTCATCGGTTACTGTTAAGTTTTAAATCTAATTAAAAAGATCATTTGAATATCTTCCTAAAACCTAACTGCACCAATAAATATTTAGGTTGACATAGATCACAACTGGTAGATTTACACTAGATATTTTTGACATCTAAAATGGAGTATTTAAACAGATAAAAAAACTGGTAATAATTGCTTCATTTAGATATATTGATAATAGTTTTATGTTCTATTATTGATAATACTTACTCACACCAAACCCCGTTGCTAGAAGAAATCGTTGGTTTGAACAATAGACATCTACGAGGATAGCTAGATTTAGGAGGTTGGGTATGCGTAAGTCCTGACTTATTTATTAGCTTTTCTTGATATAGTAGACTTTTGATGTCATGATTTTGTTTCTGGATTTGGAATATTACTACCTAGCTTCAAAATTTATAAATTCAAGACTTACTTTCAGGTATAGGGTATTAGTTATATCTGCCTTTACTGTTTTCTTCCTCTTTCTTTTCCCTAAAAATCCTGTGAGGCATGACTTACAACCCAACCAATATGCTGCTTTAAGAAGAACTTTTAAACTTCCTCTTAATTTACTTTTAAAAGAGTAAATAAAAAGGGTCGGGGGGTTAAAGTATTACACTCTTACTATTGAACTTAGAGTGTTATTCAGTTTTAATAATCGCTAACATCAACAGATTCTAAGTTTGTTGAAAATATTAACTATCTTAGATTGTTTATAAGCATCATATTGAAGTTGCTTGTGTAATACTTAGAGAATGTTTGTAAAGCTGGTATATATAAACTTATATATATATTATTCATACCCTCGCACATTTCTCCTATTCCACATATCAAAAAGTCATAAGATACTTTCTACCTCCTATATCAACTAGATACTTTACCAATATCTTCTCCTATTTTTCCCAACTTCCGCAAACTTTGCCAAAAAATTGCTAATGTTACAGCCGATTTTTTGAAATTACAGCACTTTTTAGGATTGTGAAGCACAGTGTAGTCTTAATCTTAATATATGTTTCCTGTATCCTATTCCTTTTCCCTATTCCCTTAAAACTTCATAGCGGATCAAATAGTAAATATACTGATTAAAATTAATCTATTAACCATCAGCTTTTTTATTCTTCTGTTATTATTTGATAGCGAGAATTAAAAGTATTGTGAAAAGCAGATCGATTGATATTATCGACCCTAGAATACTAATAAATCAATAATGGCGAAGGGAGTCAACAGCTAACAGAGCGATAAAGGATAACAGCAGAGAGCTACTATAATACTATGAGGTAAGATTAGTGGTAAATAGTAAAGCATATTCGCCTAAGTAAATGTTTAAATCTCAAGTTTCTCCAAAAATCTCATCCTTTCTTCTATAGGACTACAAAATTAAGAAAAAAGAGGATAGAGTTATTTTTTGAACCATAATTGGCAGGATATGATATAATTATTAGTCTTATAATCAATAATTAACTAGATTTTTAGATAACTATCAATTGTTTCATTTGTAGCTAGAGGCGCATAATTATGGAAACTACTACTGCTGCTCTTAAAGAATGGAATGTTGCTGTGAATGCTTTAGAAAATGGCAACACAATTATGTTACTAAGAAAGGGTGGAATCAGGGAACAGGGAGGTGATTTTACTGTCGCACATCAACAGGTTTTACTCTACCCCACTTTTGAACATCAACAGCCAAATTTACTCAAACCAGAATATGCTAACCAGGTACCAATTGTAGATTCTGGTTGGCATCCTGAAAAAATTAAAATTAGTAGTTTTGCTGAGATTACTAATGTTTTACCAGTAACTGATAAGTCTATTTTAAATAAGTTGTTTGTCTACCATATTTGGAATGAAAAGTTTGTCAGCGATCGCCTTAAATGGAAACCCCAACAAAGCCTTTATATTTTACTTTTGAGAACTTATAAGCTTGAAAAAGTTTATGAGATTTTTTATCGCCCTGAATATGGTGGCTGTCGTTCTTGGATTGATTTAGCTACATCAATCAATATTACCAACTTATTTCCTGTTTTAAATGATGATAATTATCGAAGCTTATCCTCAAAAATTTGTCAATTTTTTACAGGTTAAATAATCAATAATCGAACAATTAGCTAACAAACTACAAAAATCAACTAGATTATTTATCAAAGTAATTGAGTATAAAACCCAGTTTTTTAATTAGTTAGCCTCTTACAGACAAACTGTCTTAACAGTTAAATTTTTTTTCTACTTTGATCAAAATAATAAAATAAGAATTTCACTTCTGACTTCTGTACGGGTAATTCGTGTTTGCGAACCATGATAAACCGAAATCACACTTACTAATACCGTTTAACTAAATTGAGAATGCCAGATTTGATAGGCTAAAAACTCTCACATAAGAACAGTTTTAGGCAATTATTTGACATTTACAATTTGAAATTATTTGTGACATCATTAAAGTGAATTGGTATAACTTATGAGTTCAAAAACCTCCGTTACAAAAACAACTTCTGACTTCTCATTTCCGACCAAGTTAAAATTTCTAATCTTCCTCAATATACTCTGCTATATTTGGTAATTCTCCTATTTTAGCAGTAAGTAACTGGGGACCAGCAATCACAATTTTTGTTGCACCTTCTTCTACAAGCTCAAATACATATTCCTCTATAGTAGGTCTTTCTATTACTTCCTCAGTTTCTACTTCAACTTTCTTTTCTTTCGCTTTACGTTTCACCCTTTTCAAAACATCTCCAGCTAAAGCACGATAACCTTCCAACATAGAGTTTTGTAGTTTATGCAAAGGATTAGACCCTAACCAACCACTCTGCCCCAATTCACCAATAACATCATGAATTGAGTTATTATTAATAAAAAATACAACTCTCAATTTAGTTTGATTTTGCTCCGCTTCTGAGACTGCCTTCCACATTGCTTTATCGTAAGCGTAGGGATTTGCAACCACCAACCAGATACTCATGTCTTACACTCCCAACCCAAATAAAGGCCAATAAAATTTTGCCATTGCCAAGAATATCAAAGTCCCCACTAATTTTAACAACAAGCCACGCTTAAAAGCTTCAGAAGGCGACACATAACCACTACCCATAATAATGGCCATTACCGGGGTACTGACTGGTAACAGAAAAGCTAAACCCGATGGCAAAGTAATACCCAACGTCATTGCCCTTGGATCTATTCCATATTTAGCAGCCAAAGCAAGTCCAACTGGCATCAAAACTGCCACTGCAGCAGCATTACTCATTCCCTCGGTCAAAAAAGTAATAATCAAAACCATTGCCACAAAACAAACAATACCAGAATTAATCCACGATCCCAATAAGGTTTCTGCCAATGCTTGTGCTGCTCCTGTATCTCTTAAAACTGCACTTAGAGCAATAGCACTACCATACATCAAAAAAATACCCCAGTTCACATCTTCTTCTACTTCTTGCCAACTTGCCAAACCACAAATGAAGCTACACATAACCCCAAAGAAAGCTATTGTATCTAGTCCCCAAGCTTTTCCTCTAAAAATCCATAACAAAACTATTCCCGTTACTAATACCAATGTACCAACTTCTCTGGATGAAATTGCACCAAGGCTTTTTGCTCTAATTCCGAGAAATTTTCGGGCATTAGATAAAGAAACTACTTGACCTTTTCCTATTTGTAATAGTAGAAAATAACAAACTATTAACATAAGGACAACTAAGGGAATAGACCAAATAAACCACTCGGCAAAAGTAATATCATATTCTCCTTTTGTAGTGCTCCGAAGCACTCCTAATGCTAAAGGCGCTCTGGCTCCCCCCAGTAAAGTTGCTATACCACCAATACCGCAACCCCACCCCAAAGCTAAGAATGCTGCTAGGCCAAAACGTCCACCTGGCCTTGCACCCGCTGCTTGAACAACTTCTATAACCACCGGGAATAACATGGCTGTGACTGCATAAGAACTAATCACAAAGGACATTAAGGCTGAAAGAATTAAGATAGAGGCAATTAAGGTATTTTGGCTATTGCCAAAACGGGAAACTACTGTTAGAGCGAGGCGAGTGCTAAGTCCAGAACGTTGAATAGGACTGGCTAGAATAAATGCTCCTAATACAAAGAATACTGCTTTATTACCGAAATAGGCGTATGTTTCTGTAGCGGTAAGACTGCCACTCAGGGGGATTAAAAATAGTACCATTAAGCCTGTAACTGCTACTGGTAGGGCATTAGTTGACCACAAGAAAGCTGTAACTCCAAATACTGCCAAGGCTCCTTTTGCTTCTTTTTCTACTCCTGTCATCGGAAACAGAAGAATACCTACATAGATAAGTGCGGCAGCTACAAACCAAAGCCAACGGTACTGAGGTTGACGAAGTATTCGTAACCAACTACCAAGATTTTTGATGTTTTCCATCTATTATGAATAATAAGTTTTAACGTAGAGATTTGATTATACTTGTTACAGAAGTTGGTAACAGGGAACAGGAAGGATTAAAAATTAAATTTTTATTGAAAAGATTTACTGGTAGATTCTTTTTGAGGGAGATTCAGATAATCTTTTGAGTTGACAATTACTTTTATCACTGATTTAGTATTTACATCTCAGAAAATTTTATTTTAAAGGTAACTATTAATTTTATCATAGTGAACATCTTAAGTCAATAGATTAATAGAACTTTAAATCCCCTCTTTTAGTCAGAATTTAAACTTTGTTTTTAAGAGGATTTTGTCAATGGAAAATAACAATCAAACTGGTGTAACAATATGGTTTACTGGTTTAAGCGGTGCTGGTAAAACCACTCTAAGTTTCGCTGTTGCAGAAGAGTTGCGATCGCTTGGTTACACAGTAGAAATTCTTGATAGTACCGTTGTACGTCAAGACATTGGTAAAAGTTTAGGTTTTAGTAAAGTTGACCGAGATGAAAATATTCGGAGAATTGGCTTTTTGGCTCATCTTTTAACTCGTAATCGTGTGATTGTTTTAGTATCTGCTATTTCTCCTTATAATGAAGTTCGTTCTGAGGTAAAAAAACGCATTGGTAACTTTATTGAAGTATATGTTAATGCACCTCTAGAAGTTTGTGAAGCACGGGATAAAAAAGGACTTTATCAACTTGCTAGAGCAAGAGAAATTCAAGAATTTACTGGTATTGATTTACCTTATGAAGCACCACCTAACCCTGATGTTGAATGTCGCACTGATTTAGAGACAGTGGCAGAAAGTAAAGAAAAAATTATACTAAAAATGGTGAATTTAGGTTATTTAAAACCTCGTGATTTTCCCGATAATAATGCTTATTTTTTTGAGATTTAACGCAAGAAGGAATAAGGAAGAAGGGTTCAATAATTGATAATTGATAATGGATAATTGATAATTACCTCTCCCTAAAAAGAAGAGGATTGAATCAAAGAAAGATTTTTTCTTGTTTCTCCTTTAAAGGAAAGGCTTTAAACCTTAATTATTCGGTAAATTTTGTATTTTGAAATAAAAGGGTAAAACGATAGAGATAGAGATAGCTATAGAAATCCCGGCTAGGTTACAATATTTTATCGTAGGGGTTTGGTCTCAAAACCAAAGCAGAAATGGGATTTGGAAACCAGACCCCTAGAGTTTTTTTCACAAATTATTTCTACTTACCAATAGATAATTTATAATTAAGCAGGTACACAAAATTAATTACACATTTTGTCAGACTGAATCCCTTATACTATATGCTTCATATCAAATTAGGGTAGGTCAACTATTTTGTAATGGTGCTTATGATCAAAAATAATTATCCATTATTAATTATCCATTATCAATTAATGAACTTCTTCCTTCTTAGCTAGTTTGATACAACTTTGCTCTCAATCTTTTTAATTCTGTCTCAAGTAGCTGATTTTCAGATTTTAATAACTCCAAATCTGTCTGAGAATTATATAGCTGACTTCGTATTTTTTTTAATTCTGACTCAACAGTTTGAAGTTGAGGTTTTAATACATTCAGTTCATCCTGAGATTGCATTGCTATAGGTCGAAATTTTGCTAATTCCTCCTGAAATTGTAATAATTCAGATTTTAATCTTTCTATTTCATATTGTTCTGGATGAATTTCCAGCTTTTCACCATTATAAATATGATTAAGTACTTCTCCTGTGATAATATTCTTAACTTCTTTAAAATGAATTCTATGTAGAAATGGATCGGAAATTAAGGGTATATAGTACATACAGTCAGAAAAATAATAATGTGTCACCTGACTATATCTAGTTCTATTTTTATCTAAAACTGGACTGCCTCCGTGTAGTAAATTTGCAGCCCAAATTAAAGCTTGCCCTTTCTTAACATAAAGTTCTACTTTTTTCAAACCATTGTGTTCAATTAATGACTGTAAAAACTCTTCATATATAGGATAAGTATCATAGGGTTTATTCTGATAACTGCCTGTAATTCCCAAATCGTTTAAATCAAAAATTGGTAATTTATGACTACTAGGATAATAATGTAAAGGACCGTTATTGGCATCTATATCTTCCAGAGCTACCCAAACTCCACACATAAATCTAGCTGGAACAGAACTAAAATGTATACTGTCACTATGAGTAGTTTGTTCAGTACCAAACCTGAAATTTAGGGTTTGAAAAGGGATTGGTTCTCGCTGATAAAGTATTTTTAATAGGTTAATAATTTTGGGAGCGGTGGCAATTTTTTTCACATCTTGATTAAATGTCCAACCATCTTGAATTCTATCGTGATAAATCCAAGCTGATTCTATTTTGCCTTTATTACCGTAGATAGGAGTTAAATCTTTAACTATTCTGTCTATAATTTCTGTAATATTTTCTATGCCTAAGTTATCTATAATTACATACCCTTGTTCTGCAAATTGTTTGACAAGTTCTCTGGTTTCATTGTCTAAATTTAATTGACTGAAAATTTCTGCAAAAAAAGGTGAGTCTACCCAAGGCAAATTCATCAGAGGAATTGTCATTTTTTTATCTTTTGTTTGGCTCATAATTTGTTAATAATAGAAGGTAATATTATGTCCGGTTAAATAGTTATAATTAAAGCTTGTAGTATTGCTCTAGCCCTAAGTATAAATATTGCTAGAGGAATACTACAAACAAAAACTTTTTGGTCGCTTTATTTTGGAGTGTTATACAGCGCTTTTCATTTGAGTAGAGCACTAAACTCATTGTTAGGAGTCAGGAGTCAGGAGTCAGGATTCAGGAGTTAGAAGTTAAGAGTTAGGAGTTAGTATCATTGTGGTTTATTGATCTGAAAACCGCTGTAAGAAACCTGGTTTATCGGAGATTGATGTCAGTATGGTACAGCATTTCATACAAAACAGGTTTCTATTTCAGTATTTTCAGGATGTACTTTCAGCGGTCGGTACTGATAACTGATAACTGATAACTAATAATTGAAATGATTATTCTTCAACTTGCCACAAGTCTTTAATAAGTTCTTGATCGAGAATCTTTTTAGGTCTTAATACTAACAAAGCTCTTCCAAGTAAGGGTATATTAGGCTCCTCATCAAACCACTGCATTACTATTTTACCGTCTTGGTCTATAATAAAATAGCCATCTTCATGCCATTGACGTTGACTTCTATCTATAATTAATAAAACTTCTTCAGTAGCACCGGGTATAGGAGTAGGCAAGCGATCGCTATTTTCAATTAGCACTACTGGATCTTCTGCTTGCATGACAACTCGCCATCCGGGTATCGCTACCCAAGCACCCGCTCCACCAGAAAATTTGACTATTTTAAATGGTTCTACTTCCTCGACAATAGGTACTGCTTTGAAATCTTCTGTGTTCAGAGGTAATTTTCCGACTACCGGTAAAATACGAGGTAACTCTTCTTCTTGCTCCAGTCGATAAACTGGTAAACGAGGAGCTGGTCTTTGAGAAACAACAGTAAAATCAGTTAATAGCTGTTCTAGCTGTTTTCTAGCTGTTTGAGAATCCGCTAATTTGAGACCTTTTGCAATCAGACGAGACCTATTTTGTAGGTCGTTTTGTTGCCTTGCTTGTTTCCAACATTGATATGCTACTATATCTCCAGGAGAATCAGAAAATCCTTCTGGTATTGTTTTCATCCGAGCAAAATCTTTGATGGCTTTTGCTACATCTTTTGCATCATCTACATCAAGATTGTGAGCAACTATAAACTCCGTTGCGATGATTCTTTGTTCCTGAGTTAAAATCCTCAATTCGTAGAGGATATCACTACCCGTTCTCTCGAAGCGTGATAGAACATCTGTTTTGCTTGCCGATACAGCATTTTCCTTAATGTTGGCATTGACAAGACTTGTATATACTTGAGACCCGACTATCACCTGATTTTGCTGTACTGGTTCAAATCCTGTGGCCTCAAATATTTGCTGAGAAGTATATCCAGCTTTTTGTAGAGCAGCACAAGCATTTCCCCACTCTACCCAATTACCTTCTTTGCGACGCAGCAAACCAATTAAGTTTTCTACATCTACTGAATTTGTTGATTTTTGTTGCGGGTTAGGGGAGTTTTGTGGTGTTTCAGTCATAATTTAAAGCGCACCTTTTGTGTTTGCAAATAAATAGAGTATACTTTTGACCAAAAAATTAGGTCTCAAGCCTCCCCTTGGAGAGGGGATGAAAAAAATTAACTTCAGTATTTAGCGTTGCTGATTTGAGGTATGAAATTCAACTGGTGGTAAATTTTAACCCAAAACAAGAGTGGAAATTATACCTATTTCTTTCTCTAAAGTCACTGATAAACTCCTTTCTAATTACTGACTTCTGACTCCTGTGAAATCATATATTTATTCAGCAACACCCAGTATTTTGAAGTCTCCTACTGGGAGTTGAACAAAACAAAACTACAAAACAGTCTCAAATATATACAGGTATATGGTTTCACCTTAAAAAGGTATAAATATTAAACATCAAGGGTTTCAGCCATTTTTAAGTCGTAAAAATGTCTAAGTACCACTACTTCAGTAGGAGGTGCTGTTAACTGTTAACTGATAAGTAAAATGACCATGCTACTAAAGTTAAAGTAGCAGATTAGAGCCAGACGCTTTTAACCCTGCTGATTTTAAATGACTCGCGGGGTTCATCTGGATTTATTTAGTAGTCTCACTATGCTATAATATATTGCTATCATTACTGCTATGGCCTATAGATATTTCAGGCTTAATCGAACATGCAACTGACGCTTAATCAACAATTAGCCTCATAAAGTAGTAAAGTAACAGTTGATAGCTATATAATTATTCAAAAATAGATATTTCTTTATATTTGATAAATACAATTATTATTATGCTACTTTAGAAATACAATTGAAGGGGTTTGTTTGAATGGAAGCAATTCCTCAACAGTTAGATAGCATTAGAATTCAACTGATGAGCCTAACCAGAAAAAAGAAACCTAAAATGCTGGTAGTAGATGATGAACCAGATAATTTGGACTTACTCTACCGCACCTTTCGACGAGATTTTAGTGTTCTCAAAGCTGAAAGTGGGATTCAGGCTTTGGAAATTTTGGCCTTAGAGGGAGAAGTGGCAGTAATTATCTCTGATCAAAGGATGCCAGAAATGAAGGGTACAGAGTTTTTAAGTAAAACTTTGCCCCAGTTCCCTAATACAGTCAGAATTATTCTCACTGGATTTACTGATATAGAAGATTTGGTTGAGGCGATAAATTCTGGACAAGTATATAAGTATATTACTAAACCTTGGGACCCCAATGAACTCAAGGGAGTTGTAGAAAAGGCTGCACAGACTTATGAAGTTTTGAATCAACGTACTGAATATCTGGAAAAGTCTCAAACTCAATTGGATTTGTTAAGCACGGTTGTTGATGTATCTCAAAAGTCTGGGAGTATAGAACAAGCTTTGTCAGAAATTGCATCTATTTATAGTGAAACTTTTTATACAGATGTATGTATTTTACAATTGGTTGAGGATAATAGTTTAAGCTCAATTCAAGGATTGAGTAGTAAGCTTGGTAATGTGGATAACTGGTTGGCTAATGACCCTCTGGCAATGGAAGCGATCGCTTCTGGGAATGTACAATCTGTAATGAATGTTTTAGAAGATACCAAGCTTTCTGATGTTTCACATTATCAAACTTCAGGGATCAAGGCTCATATTGTCATCCCAATTTCCCATCGGCAAAAACTTCTAGCTTTGATGTCCCTCCAATGGCAACAACCTAGTAAACTGCACCCAGAAGAACTAAGTACAATTAATGTCTCAGCTCAATTACTGGCATTGACTTTGTATAGCTTTGAATAGCTTGAAACTGAAAATTTTGACTTAATTCTATGATTGATGATTCTACAGAAGTTCAGGCCATATTTAACAAAATTGCCCCAGTTTATGACCAACTGAATGATTTATTAAGTCTGGGAATACATAAAACCTGGAAACAAATGGCTGTAATGTGGAGTGAGGCTAGTTATGGCTCTACTTGTCTAGATTTATGTTGTGGTAGTGGCGATTTGGCTTGGATGCTGGCCAAGTTTGTAGGAGGTAAGGGTCAGGTCTTTGGGGTTGATTTTTCTGTGGAGCAGTTGGCGATCGCTCGTAACCGCCAATCTCCTTTATTAGATAAGATTAGCCCTATTCATTGGGTTGAGGCTGATGCTTTGAGTCTGCCTTTTGTTGATAATTATTTCGATTGTGCTACGATGGGATATGGCCTCCGCAATGTCTCGGATATTCCCCTTTGTTTGCAAGAGTTATATAGAGTCCTCAAGCCTAATGCTAAAGCAGCAATTCTAGATATGCACCGTCCGAATAGTTCGGTTGTGCGAGGGTTTCAAAAGTGGTATCTGGATACAGTTGTAGTTCCGGTGGCTCGTAATTTAGGGTTAACTCAGGAATATGCTTATATTAGTCCTAGTTTAACCAAATTTCCTATGGGGTCAGAGCAAGTCAACCTAGCACATAAAGCTGGATTTGTCAATTGTAAACATTACCCTATTTTTGGCGGAATGATGGGAATATTAGTAATTACGAAATAATTTTTTAGTAATTTTACTGAATAGAACAAAGATTATAACATCAAAAATAGGTAGTCTGAATACGAACAATATTTTTGTCTTGGTTGAAATTCTGATAGATAAATTATTACTATAGTCGTTGACCTATTAGTTATCTAAATTTAGATAATCTGAATTGAATATTCATTTGACTAAAGTCATAGGTATTATGAATATTTGGACTAGCAATTACTTAAAACTATCTCATCCTAAATCTACTAGCTTTGAGTGGATATATCACTCTAGTGTTGATAGCCTAATTAATTCTAAAAGCTTTAATATCTTTATGATTAACACCAATACATTATGCTTATTTTTCGATGTATATTTGCCTTCAAAGTAATTTGAGCTAACTCAAGATTATTATTAGCCTGGTTAACCTGAAGTTACTTACAATTATTATCTATTTAAACCATTCTTTATTACTTACAAAATATTTATTCGTCACAGTTACAAGATAATTATACTAAGCCCTTTATCATAGCTTGTTTTAGGCTAAATTACAACAGTCTAGTTAAAACTGTAAAACTTAAATGTCTCCCTTATTTTCATTTCCGCTTACCCATAAACTGGGCTTTCAACTTTGCTTTTAGGTAATCAAAATTGTCTAATATCTGGCTTTATTTTGTACCACCAATTGCAGGTGGAATTATTGGCTATTTCACTAATGATATAGCGATAAAAATGCTATTTCGTCCTTATCGTCCTTATTATATTTTTAGGCGAAAGCTACCCTTTACTCCTGGCTTAATTCCTGCTAACCAAGAACGTTTAGCAAAACGAGTTGCTGATACTATAATGGGTTCTTTGTTGACTCCTTCAGAGTTGCAAAATTTAGCACGTCGTTTATTACAAACGGAACGGATGGAAGCAGCTATTCTTTGGCTGCTGCGAATGTCTTTAGAACAATTGAAGCTTGATACAAATACGAGAAGTACCAAAATTCTGGCAAATATTCTGCGTGATTTATTAGGTCAATCTTTGCCACGACTTCTTAAAGTTTGGGCAAAGAGAGAAGATTTTTTAGAAGCTCAACTCAACCAAATTTTTGACCAGATTTTAGTAGAGTTTCAACTAACAGAAATGCAGGCAGATCAACTATCAGATTGGTTGCTTAAAGTTGTTCTGCCACCAGATGTATTAAGACAGACTTTAATTGATTTTCTCACAGATCAAAATATTTCCATTATTGATGAAGGTTTTCGTGAAAAAACTAGTGGTACTTATTGGGTAGTAGCTAATTTGTTCGGGTTGCGTAATACTCTAACTAGGTTGAGGACTTTTTGTTTGGATGAGAGAGAGCTAACTAATCAACGCTTAAAGGAATTAATTACTGCATTGGGTGTCAAAGAAAGAATTCAGGAATGGTTGCACAATCTTTCGATGCAAAATTTACCTGTTTCTACAGTACGCCAGTTAAGAAATACAATGCGGGATAGTGTTCGTTTATATCTACAAGAACGTGGTGCTGATTTAATTCAAGCTTTAAGTTTATCTGTTGATTGGGAGCATATTGCGGATTTAATTATTAATCGTCTACAAGCTTCATCAATAATAAATAGTTCTCTGGAGTTAGTTAGTCAAGAATTAGCTTTGATTTTAGAGCGTTATTTGGAGCGAGATTTAGAAAATATTGTCGCTATGGCAATTCCTATTTTAAATATCGATCAAGTGATTATTGATAGGATTAAAGGTACTTCTGCTGAAGAATTAGAAGTTGCTGTTAATGTAATTGTTAAAAATGAGTTGCAAGCTATTGTTAATTTAGGTGGAGTTTTAGGTGTTTTTGTTGGTTCCTTGCAGACAATTTTGTTGTTGCTACAAAAGTGAGTTTAATAATTAATAATTACCTTTTCTTAGAAAGAAGAAAATTGGCTAACGGGACTTACACAAAAAAATAGCAAAAAATAGGATAAAATATAGACAGCTAGAGGCTTTTATGTCTAAAAGGTATAATTACTTTATTACCAAGGGTTATAGCCATTTTTAGGGCTTTGAGGTAATTCCCTTCTCTTTACTGACTTTTCCTCTTTACTGACTTTTCCTACGGAATGCTGCGCAAACAAGCATTTTTCTGCCCAGAAATTGTGTAAGTTCCACTAATAAGAAATTTTTTCTTTTTTCTCCATGAAAGGAGATGCTTTATATTTAAATTTTTCAGTAAAGTAAGGCTGAAGCTTAAGGCTAAATGCTATTATCTTTCTAGTTTTATCTTCAAATATATCCGATTATCTTGGCATAATATTTATATATAGCAATCCTAAATAGGTCGCAACAGATATAATAGTAAGAATAACATATCTAGGAAAAAGACAAAAAATGGATATTATAGATGAACTAGATGATTTTATTAATCAAACAAAAGACTCCAAATAAATTATGTATACCCTTGGCGGTAAAAATGATTTTGTCAGGAAAATCCTACCATGAAGTCAAAGAATTATTAAATGTTTCTCACAGTTTTATTAGCGAATGGAAAAACCAAACACTATTTCATGGTGTAGAAAGTTTAAGACTTCAGTATCAAGGCAGACAAGGTTACTTAAAGGCAGAAGAAAAATAGAAAACAATTGAGTGGCTGAGAGAAAAAGATTACTTAAGATTATCAGATTTACAAAACTATTTACAGAAGGAATATAAAGAATATGATGTGTTTTTTGAGTCTAATCAAAGTTATTATAACTTACTTAAAGAAGCGGGAATAAGTTGGACAAAAACTCAAAATAAAGAATCCTGCTAGAAATGATGAATTAGTGAAAGAAAAAAAAAAGAAATAGAGGAATTGTTAGGCAAATGGCAACCGGAAATACAAGCTATAAATCTGACAGTGTTTATGATTGACGAATGTCATCTTCTCTGGGGAGATATATTAGGATATGCTTGGAGAACAACAGATGAAAGAATAGAAATTCCCATTAAAAATGAAAAGGAAAGACAGACTTATTCTGGAGCAGATTACTATCAAACCAAAGAATTGCTTGTGCAAGAATATAAGAGTAGAAATATTTAAAATACCATTGAATTTATTAAATATTTACAAAAAAAAAGACCGGCAAAAAGATTGGTATGGGTTTTGGGATGGAGCAAGTTATCATAATTATCAAGCCGATCGATAATATTTGACGACAGTTAACCAAGATTTACCGCATATAGGAATGGTTGATAAATTGTACAAAATTTGCTCCGAACGTCGCGAACCAAAACCCAGTTGAAGATATTTCGTTACAAGTCAAAAATTTTATCAGACAATTTTATCATCTTTGTAGTTCTTTTAAAGTAGTTAAGTAGCTATTTAAGTTTTTTACAGATAGTCAAATATTCGACTTTCCCAAACTTTTTCAGTGTGGAATTTTGCTACAACCAATGTGCGGATTGCTATAGACATTAAATTCATAAGCAAAATTAATTACACATTCTATTGACTCCCTATTTCCTATTCCCTTTCTCAACTAGAAAATTTATTTTCACAACTACTTAAGTGATTTTGAATCTTTGAATTTTACTCTTATATTTAGGTTAATTCTTTAGCATTTGTAATTTGCTTGGCTTAAATACAGTTTTGTTTTTTTCAGTTTATATATATCGGATTTGCCCCTAGAGTATTTTGTAGTTTCTGATTTTAAAATTGTACTTTTTTTTAGAAAAAAAGTATAACTATTATCATAATTATTTGAATTGACTATAAGCCGAGTCTAGAAATTTCATGGAACATATTGGAGCATAGTCGAGTAGAATTGAAGCTGCTATTAATCAATTATGTATAGTATAATCCATTCAAAAATAGGATCTTATGAGATAATTTTAATTTGAAAATTATTACTTCTAAGTATTAAACTTTTTTATAAATTATCTTATAAAAGATTCCACTATGTGATTAATGCTATTAACAATATTGATTAAATCTTTTTCTTAATACTATGCCAACTCCAAATTCAAATAATTCTCATTCTCAAACTAAACTCGATCCAGAAAAATATGCTCGCCTTAAAGCTGAACTAGATGCTCCTTATCGAGGATTACGAAAATTTATCTATGTGGCTTTTGGAGCTTCTGGTTTTATTGGAGCTTTCATTTCTTTTGCAAAAATTATAGCTGGCCAAAATATCGGCTCTGCTTTTCCTAATTTTGCTTTACAAGTTGGAGTTATGGTCTTGATGATTTGGCTATTTCGTTTGGAGTAACATACTAGATTTTTTAGTGTAGCACTGCAAATAGGTTAAGACATTTATAAACGCTCAAATAAGCGTCAGGAATTACTTCTGACTCCTAACTTGTGACTTGTGCAGGCTATAAGTCCCATTCTCAGTTTTCTATCCCCAGGTAAAAAAAGTTTACATTTGGCAACAATGATATATATTTGGCCATAAAAATATAAGAAAATAAAGAAAATATTACGAAATTACCGATCCCTGTAAAGTTATTGTCAAATAGTATATATAAATCAATTGAGGTCAGCTTATATAAAGACCTTAAACTTTAATTGGGGTTAACTAATATAAAAACCCTAAATATAGAAAACCTGTTTTTAAAAGCAAAATGCCTAGTTCTACAAATTATAGAACTAGGCATTTTGTGATTTACTACTGTTTTAATAATTATGGCAAAATTAAAAAACTAGCCAGGATGACAGTAATATAGCTTACTTTCTTTTTAGTAAGCTAGTGTTTCCAGAGTTTCTCGTAAATATAAACTAACTTGTCTATCTAAGGGGATATTTTGCTGCTGATTATTATTAACTTTACGTTCTAATTGCCATCTCTGAAATCCTGAAGTTAAAGCGATCGCTTGCTTCAAACTATCCCAAATTGGAGGTTCTGCCTCATTTTTTGTAATTGCCTTGACTGAGTTATTTTTCCAAGAAGTTGCATTAAAATTAGTCATAACATTTACCTAATTAACAAAGGACACACTTTTATTGATAAAATTGCTGATATTTCAGCTTCTTCTTTAAAGATAACTCACTAGTCATAAACTAGGCATTACTATCATATTCTATATGTCATCAAATCTTGACTTTTAGATATGATATTTACTCAAAAAAAATCAATTTGAAAAAACAATATTAGAAATAATTTGGAATGCTTGAAAGATTTTAGGCATTATTTTTAGTAGAATAAATATCATATCAGATCTGCTTATTTTTGGTAAAAACTCTAAGTTTCCTAGGGTTTGGTGACCAAACACTTGGGAGTGGGAGGAATTAATTGTAACGATACTACCAGATTTAATATTAACCCTATACTTTAAGAAATGCTATTTTAAGATATTCCTCTACCCCTAGTAACTCAATGCCTGGTAAATCTTAACTTCTAGCAATAATAACTATTTGTAACCAATATTTATCACGGCTGACATTATTCTACTCTGCTCAATCCAAATAAACCATAATTGTAAGGAACTTCCAACAATTATCTCCTATTCACCACTATTTAGAGGTAATTTTAGTCTGGCCTACTTGGAATATAATGATGAATACTAATTTAACATTATCTAAATTATGTGTATTTATTTAGATAATGTTAAATCTGAGTTGATGCTAACTACTTTAAGTAGATAGTTTCCGACGCTTAGTTACCATTTGGTAGGCTTCAATTATATCACCTTCACTCCAATCATTAAAGCGGTCGAAACTAATACCACATTCATAACCCGCATTTACTTCTTTAACATCATCCTTTATACGTCTGAGAGAGTCTAATATACCTTCATGTATAACTTCTCCGTTGCGACGTACTCGCACTTTACAATTACGGACAACTTTACCAGACAGCACATAGCAACCTGCAACAGCACCACGATTAATTGTAAACACCGCACGGACTTCTACTTCACCTAATGGCTCTTCTACCAGCTCAGGATCTAACAGACCTTCCATTGCCCCTTGGATATCATCCAAGAGTTTATAGATAACATCGTATTCTCTGACATCTACTCCAGCTGCATCTGCAGCCTGACGTGCTCCTGATGCCATAGTAGTATTGAAGCCAATAATCACAGCTTCACTAGCTGCTGCTAAGTCAATATCTGTTTCTGTAACTTCTCCAGCTCCAGATAGTAGTAACCTTAGTTGGACTTCTTTTTGAGGTAGTTGTCGTAGAGCTCCAACAATAGCCTCTATGGAACCTTGAACATCTGCTTTTAGTATTAAATTCAGTTCTTTGAGTTCTCCCTCCTGGGCACGAGCTGAAACAGCACCCAAACTGGTTCGGCGCATAATCCGCGACTCTCTTTTCGCATCAGCTCTTTCTCCTGTAAGAGCTGATGCTTCTTTTTCATTCTCAAACACTTCAAACTCATCACCAGCTTGAGGGACATCTCTAAGACCAAGAACTTCCACCGCAAAGGATGGACTGGCTTTATCTACTCGATCACCTCGGTCATCGATCATTGCCCGTACTTTTCCATAAACTGAACCGGCAACTACAATGTCTCCTACTTTTAAAGTTCCATTTTGTACTAATAAAGTAGCTACTGGGCCTCTAGCTTTATCCAAATTAGCTTCAATCACCGTGCCCTTGGCCAAACGTTCTGGATTTGCTTGTAAGTCTTCTACCTCAGACACCAGCAAAATCATTTCCAGTAAGCTATCTAAATTTTGTTTCTGGATAGCACTAACTGGAACCATAATCGCATCTCCGCCCCACTCTTCAGGCACGAGACCATGTTCCATCAATTCTTGTTTAACGCGGTCTGGGTTAGCCTCTTCCTTATCAATTTTGTTAATAGCTACTATCAGTGGTACTTCTGCAGCTTTAGCATGACTAATAGCTTCTATCGTTTGTGGTTGTACCCCATCATCTGCAGCCACAACCAAAATAGCAACATCCGTAACTCTTGCCCCCCTAGCTCGCATTGCAGTAAAAGCTTCGTGGCCAGGAGTATCTAAGAACACTACTTGCTGCATTTTGCCTTCATGTTCCACGTCAACATGGTAAGCTCCAATATGTTGAGTAATACCACCTGCTTCTCCTGCTGCTACTTTAGTTGCACGAATCGAGTCTAGGAGACTTGTTTTTCCATGATCGACGTGTCCCATAATTGTTACAACTGGAGGACGGCGTTCAAGACTTTCCAGGTCTGCATCTTCTAACATTTCAGTAGTTTTCTTGGCTGCTGATTGCTCTTCTGGAATTTCTATCGGTATTCCTTCCTCTTGTACAACCATTTCTATGGTAGGAATATCTAAGCTTTCAGTAATATTGACTGCTATGCCTTTCATAAACAGTCTTCTGATAATCTCTGTTTCTGGCACTGCTAAAGCTAATGCTAATTCCTGAACTGTCATGGAAGCACTAATGACTAACTTTTCTACAGGTTTTATTTCAGCAGGTTGAGTTTGTTCGCTACTTTCAGACTTGACAGATTCACGGGATTGACTAGATTTCTTTTTAAGATTATTGAAATTATTGCTACCAGACTGGGGCTTATTTTTTTCAGTAAAACTTTTTGGTTTTGCTGGACGAGCTAAAGATAAACTCATTGTTACTGGTGCAGGCTTATTCAAAAGTTCTGCTAATTCTTCATCTTCATCTTCCAGCATAGGTTTTGGACGAAGACGTTTGGCCTTAGCAGTAGATTTAGCATTTTTCTGCGCAATTTCGTTGGGATCTTCTTCTTCTTCTTCCCACTTTGAACCTTTCTTTGCTTTCGTTAAAGTCGGCTTATTTGGAGCTATTGCTTTTCGTCTTGGTTTTTCTAAATCATAATTTACAGTTTCTATAATATTTTCTTCTTGCTCTTTTGCTTCCACATCTACAACAATATCTGTTGATTCTTCTGTCACAGATGTTGTTAGTTTCGGCTTGGGTGCAAGTTGAGGTTTCTTTTCTGGAACTGGCTTTAGTTTAACTGTAGGCTTCTCTCGATGTTTTGGCTTTTCTTGAGGGGAAGTTTCAGGGACTGGAGGAGATATTTTGACACTTTCTCTCTCTCTATTAGTAGTATCTTTATTGTCTCTTTTAGATACAAAGGGTTGTTTCTCAGTAGGTTTTTCTTCTTTATCTTTTCTTCTTTTACCTTCTTGTTGCTTTGGTTTTTTGTTTTTTTGATTTGGTTTACTAATGTTAGTATTTCGTTGATTCCGATTTAAGCTAGGAGGTGCTGGCCTTGTCGGTGGAGCTACCAGTCTAGGCACTTCTGCTGTTGGCTTTTCAGCAGTATCTTTTTGATCTTCAGCATGGTCTTTATTGAATGGTTTATTCGGATGTTGTACCAGAGAATTATTGTCTGTTTCTGATCCAGATTTATCTTTTACTACCTCTGACTTGACGGGAGAATTTGGCCTTGGTCTACTGGGTGATTCAAGTTGGTTATCTAATACCGAAGGATTTGGAGGAGTTGCCACTAAATTATTATCTATTTTATTGTAATTTTTTTGTTGAGATTTTTCTAATAATGGTTTAGGTTTACGTATTTCTAGTATCTGTTGTTTTTTCTGTTCGTTATAATTTGAACCTGAATCTGATGAGTGAGAGTTACTTTTTTCTGGAGCAGCAGACTTACTGGGAGAGTGGGGTAAGTTTTCTGCTGTGGTGCGAATTAGTTCTGCTTCTGATTCTGTAATAGTGCTACTATGACTCTTCACTGATATGTTGAGCCTTTGACAAACTGCTAATATTTCTTTGTTATCCAAATTCAATTCCTTTGATAGTTCGTAAATTCTTACTTTTCCGTTGTTCATCCACTCTACCCTCTCTTTAAAAATATCTATTTTTACATTTCCATAATCTTGATTTAAGGACTACACTACAATCATACTAGATTTATGTTCAGTTTTGTTGCTGAAAAGGTTTTTTTCAGTTTTTACCTTAGCAGTTTCCGAATTTGGGAGTAACTGCTTGGTAAGTCGATCTATGATATTTTTTATAATCAAAACTAATCATAATTTTCAGATGTCGAGGTTAGTATTTCAGATAATTCTTCTAGAAGTTTGCTAATCATATATCTTTAACTTGATAGTTTAAGTTTGAAGATATATAATTAGCTATACTTCAGGCCAGTTTATTTTTTTTAGGTTGTTAATTTTTATACCTAAAATATCTCTGATACTTAAGTCAAGAGTTTAATTTTATTTTATAAATATCACTGATATACTAGATTATATCTAAATCTATAGATTTAGATATAAAATTCATTTATTTACTGGACTAAAGCTAAAGGTATTATGCTTTACTAGACAATATAAAACAGATCAGTGTTACTCAGCTAAAGTTGTTTAAACGTGGGATCAATCTACTTGTTTAAACTTCTCATAAATTGAGGGAAAGGATATTTTCATCTCTCATCATTTACAGATATAGCTTTCTGTAGGCTCTACCCCATCTAAACCATATACTTAAAGGACATAAAAATCCTAACCATTAACCAATATTGTAACTCTTCGCTCCAATCTAAAGTTGCGTTTATAATGGTCATAACTGGTTAAAGATAAGTTTAACCATCTTGATTGATCACACCATTACGGTAGTTAAACTTATCTTTAATATAGGGCTAGTACAAATTAACAGTTATAGCTGCTTTGATAATTTTATACCTAGTAATATAGTCCTAAGCGATTAAACCTTAATATGCTCAATTCATATTTCCATAATAGCATTAATTCTGGAAATATGATTTAACTTTAATGTGACTGACTATCGATTTTGGTTTTGAGAGTAATTGCTTTTTTTAAAGTATTTTACTGCTGCAACTTTTATGCTAAATATCTTTGTCATTTCTGGTTAGTTCTCAATACTATCCTAGTTATCTATGGGTCTATATTAGATTAGAATAAATTAGATCCTAAATGTTTAACTGCTAGAAAATATACAGATTAATAATTGTTTTTAATTTGTTTGGTGAAATTATTTTGAGTATTATTAGTAGTGAGTTTCGGTCGCTTTAAATTATTAGTTTTCCAACCTTTGCCATAGTGATTGGTATATTTCTGTTGGTACATAAGCTTTAAGTGAACGGCCTAACTTATTTTTTTTATCAGCAATTTTTAAACATTCCACTTGTGGACAAATGTAAGCTGAACGACCTTCTCCCTCATATAATCTAATAGTATCAAATTGTTTGATCCGAACAACTCGCCAAAATTCTTCTTTGGGAGCCAGTTTTTTGCAGCTAACACACCGACGGTAATTTTGTTTCATTTAGGCTATGTTTTTAGTGATTTTTTTCATCAATTATCTAGCTTTTTTTCAGAAAAATTAGTCAAGATAAATCAAGACTTTTATAAGTCTCTATATATTTATTTTAACCATTTTCTGTGTAATGCTTCGCATTCACAACAAATTCATCTGGTAGCAAAGTTGCTATTAGCCGTCAGTAGTCAACCTATCCTGCAGAATACGCTCGTATTTCCTACGGAATGCTACGCAAACAGCTTTTTAATAAATGAAATAATATTAGTTTAAGTTATACTACATTTTTCACGAGAGAATTGAAGAACAATAACAACGGGTTTGAATTGTTAAACCATACAATTCTGTAGCAGAAAATAATATATCTGTCTAAAAAACTGATAATGCAGTTCCTCTGTTATACCAATTTGATAAATATTTACTACAAATAGCTAGGGAACTTTTTAGGAGTCAGGAGTCAGGAGTAAGGAATGGTATGGGAATAGCTTCTATATCATTTTTTAACTGGCAAATCATATTTTTTGTCAAAGGTAAATCTCCTGTAAAATCTTTTTATTGCCCTTACTATTCGTAACATTCTTTTTTAAAATTGGTATGAGAGGGTAACTGACTACTAAATGTTTACAACCTAATAAATCTTAATTATTTCATCAACTATCATGAAATTAAATTAATTTGATTAATTATGATTTTAACTAATAGACATTTCCCAAAATAAACAATTAAATCAATCCCATATGCAGAAGTCGTCAATTATTTCCTCCTTCTCCTACTCCCTACTCCCTCCTAATCTGCAGATGTCTAATGAGCTTGAACCTTACAATTATTACCATTATATCTAAGTTAATTCCACAGGATATTCAGTTTCACCTTCATCAACTTCTAAAGAATCATCTGGTTCATCAAAATTTTCTTCAAAAGTATTTTCTATTACCTCTAACTCTGGTTCCTCAGTTGCATTTTCTTCTTGTTGAGCTAATGCTTGACGATGAGAGACTTCAGTCGCAACTTTGCTATCTTCTTCAGCATGGTCATATTTACCTGTGTCCTTAATATCAATTTTCCAACCAGTAAGACGAGCTGCCAGACGCACATTTTGTCCCTCCTTACCGATCGCCAAACTCAGTTGGTCTTCAGACACTAAAATATGAGACCTCCTTTCCTCTGGATCAATCAAACGAACTTCATCTACTCTAGCTGGACTAAGAGAATTAGCAATATATGTAGAAGGATCTGGAGACCAGCGAATTACATCTATTTTTTCACCCCTCAATTCATTAACCACTACCTGAATTCTCGATCCTCTTGCACCAATGCAAGCTCCCACAGGATCTACATCCCTTTCTAGAGTATCAACTGCAATTTTAGTTCGGGGACCAACGTGCCTGGATGGGGGGTTGGCCTCTCTGGCAACGGCAACAATTCTCACTATTTCGTCTTCAATTTCTGGGACTTCATTTTCAAATAAATAAACCACTAAACCAGCATCAGCTCTAGACACAAGTAACTGCGGTCCACGAGTTGAGCCTTCACATACCCGCTTCAAATAAACTTTGAAAGTAGCATTAGCACGGTAATTGTCGTTAGGTAGTTGTTCTCGTTTAGGCAGTTCAGCCTCTACTTCTGGTCTGCCAAAGCCACTGCTTACAGCTAAGATAACTGACTGTCTTTCAAATCTCAAAACTCTGGCTTGGAGAACTTCTCCTTCTAAATCTTGAAATTCTTCTTGAATCATTTTTCGTTGCTGATCTCTTAGCTTTTGAGCTAATACTTGTTTGGTTTGTATAGCAGCCATGCGACCAAATTCATTTTTATCAGGTGTCACATCCAAGAATACTGTGTCATTTAATTGTGCTTCTGAAGCTACTTCTAAAACTTCTTGGAGAGCTATATGGTGATCTGGATTAGTTACTTCTTCAACAATGGTTTTAGTAGCTAATACTCGATAACCTTCTTCTTCTATATCCAACTCTATTTCAAAGTTGTCAAAGTAATCATCTGTGAAATGGATTCCATCTAGACGTTGAGTCCGTCTGTAGCGTTCATATCCTTTTAATAAAGCTTCTCGTAAAGCAGTCTGAACTGCTTGTTTTGGTAAATTGCGTTCTTTACTAATATTTTCGATCAAGTCTTTCAGTCCAGGCAAACTAACCATTGACATAATTTTTTATCCTCTAAATTTTTATGAATTATAGTTATTGAGGCTAATTGGTTTAAATCTTGTTGAGATTAGGGTATTAATAATTTAGGTATTCAAGTGCAGTCTTTCTTTGTTTTTGTGAGAGCTTAGATGTTGGAGATAGAAAAAACTAGGAAAAAGGACAAATATGAAGTATGAGTCTTGGAATTGTATCTACTTTAAGAGCACTCCATTTTCATGAGAAGAGAGTAAAGACAACAGGCAATAGGAACTAGTTGTAGATGATTTTACATACCCACAGTATTCAGCAGAAAAGCTTTGCGAACCGCAAAACGCCAACCACTAATTGCCAATGTGGGTTAGATCCATTGCATTGGAAGAGAAAGCGAAGAACAAATAAGGCCAGTATATTTGATCAAAAAAACACTGTTGCTAGATCAACTGTTTTTTGTTAACTCTCCCAAAGGAATTTGATATTCCTTATACAGAATCTAAAAACCTAATTTTTGATTCTGGATCTGTAAGTCTTAAAAATTATCAAACAGAAAACATAGACCATAATTATTGATTCCTATAAAATTTTCTATTTTCCTTTAACTTTAGATATCAGATATTAATCTTTTCTTGGTCATGCTACTCAAACAGCCTTTAGCAATATTACTTGCCTAGCTCCTTAAAAACCCTTGGGTAAAAATCGTTGGAGTTCTAGAAGTTGGGTATTTATTCTGGGATAAAACATCCTATTTCCAACTCTTAAAAATCTAATTACTGAGTATTAAGCATTGACCAAAAAATTAGGTCTCAACCATCCCTTTTTAAAGAGATGAAAAAAATATTCGATTCAGTATTTCAAGCCTCTGGTTAAAACCAGAGGTACTGGTAACTGGAACCCCTTTTTAATTTTTACCTTCCTTCTTGTAATTCAACGGTACTAATTAGAGAACGTGGAATGCTTACTTGTCTACCTTTTTGGTTAATGTAAAGGGCTGTTTGATCCCGACGAACAAGTTGTCCTGTCCAATTATTTTTACCTTTATAGGGTTCGGAAGTATTGATAGTTACACTAAAACCTTTAAAGGCAATGAAATCTCGATCATTATCTAAAAACTTAGAAATACCAGGACTAGATATTTCTAGTAGATATGGTTCAGGAATTATATTTACTGCATCTAGTTGTTCTTCTATGGCATGACTCATTCGTTCACAGTCATCTAAACCTGTGTCTTGATATGGGTGTCGAATGTCCAATCGTAGAACTGGAGGATGCTGATTGGTATGAAATACTGCTCCTACTAATTCCAATCCTAGGGATTCAGCAATAGGGGTAGCAAATTTTATGATTTGTGGTATTAATGGGTGACTCATGGGACAAATGCAACAAAAAAAGTGGGCTTTACCCACTCCCCGTTGACAATTTTGACATTCTCTCCGCTGTATAACGGAAGGAGATTCCTACCGGGCCGTATATCCTCGGCGGGTTGACGCTTTATTGGTTGCTGCTAACTTGATGCCAGTCTTACGCTTGCTTCTACGTCCGTTTAATGTCTCGAACTACCTGCCCGCGACTTAATATATTGACTGCCACATTATTATGGCGGTCGTGTCTACTACCTCAGAAATTTTATCTCTTTTTGGTCTTATGGTCACTCTTCAGACTATTATCCTAGCCTAGTAACCAAAACATCTTTATAATTGTACCATTTATTTCAGGGCAAACGCATCTTATTTTGAAGTTCTGACAGGGTAACGATCTTAGGGATCTGAGTATTTATGCTTATCACCCATCTAAAGCTTAACAGCAGAAGGTTCCAGAATTTAGATGCGTTTGCCCTACCATTTATTTGCGTTATTTGCATTCTTAGGCAACATCGCTTCTAATCCCCATAGAATATTCTTTGACAAAAGAACAGAATTTGGATTTTATTTCGAGATATTAATAACAAATTATACAAATTTTATTTAGAGAATTTTCTCTTGTTTGCTTCATAGAATTGAAAAAAATTTAATAGTTGAGTTGAAATTATATTTATGGCAAGAGTTTTACTTATTTTGCTAAATAATTAATTATTTATCATTAAGATTGAAAGCCTATCATTTTCAGGAGAAAAAATAATTAACTATTTAGTTCCAGCCAAAACTTAATGAAAAAATTAGAGGGGGTGAGTGCAGGGAATGATTAATAGGCAATCTGGCAATATTTTCTAATTGTTATGAATTTTTTATTCACTTGACCAGGTAAAATATCAATTATTTAATATGTATTAAATAATTTTATTGCACTTTGAAAAGTAAATAATTATAGCAGCATTTAAACTTTTGGTATATATGGGTTATAGATTTATTTACACTATATTTGACCACAAAAACATTGATAGTATAAATACTTTTGTCAACAAGCAAGGTTATTTTTTTATCTACTCAAGTTTAATTATTTTTATAAATTTATAGTATCTTAAGATTTATTAGCTTTAAGTTGTAATTGTCTAGTTTCTTCTAAAATTTTCTCCACATCTTCCTCACTCATTCCCATAACATAATTAATCTTTACTTCTTCAAGAAATGCTGATACCAAAGATTGGAGTTCTTCTAAAGTGTGTTCCTGTTGTAATTCTCGACCTAGAGCTTTGCTGAAGTTTTGAACTAATTGTTCGGATAATTTTGTTCCTTCTGGATCTGCCATTGCAGCTTTTACTGTTTCGTAAGCATTTTGGGGCACTTCAGTAGCAAGATTGGATAATTCTTTTACTAATCTTTCTGATAGTTGATTGGCTACGTTTTCTACTCCTGGTATTTGCTGAAATCTATGAAAAGTGGGTGATTCGGCAACTACTTTTTCTACGTTATAACGGATTAGAGCTTCTATATCTGATTGAATTTCAGGTATTACTTCACAAACAGTGATTTGTACTAATTTAGTGGCGATCGCTTCGATTTCATTTGTGTTATTTAAGTCTATATAAGTTCGATCTTGAGAGGAAAATATTCGCTTGGCTAATTCACCGTTCGTTACATCTCTTTGTACCTGATTAATTACTTGAGTTATTACTACTTCTGTTAGTTCTTGAGCAATAGCAGCAAGAAAACCTCGGCTAGCTTGTGCCCTAATTGTTTCAAGGTTAATAATTTGAGCATCATTCAGACGAATTGTTATAGGAATTATTCGTAAAAATTGTATAAATGGTAATAATAGAAAAATATCGTACCAACGCCATAACATTGCTTCTAGCCAATTAACGCTAGGATAACGGCGACTAATTAAAAATGTTCTGCCTAAAAATTCTAAACCAAATATAATGATGAATGGTAGGTCAATTATGCCAAAATAATCAGTTAATCTTCCACTTTCATCAATACCTCGATAATAATTTTTAGCAATTAATGGTTTTATTTCTGCTTCAAACCAGTCAAGTTCTTCACTCCAGTTATTTTTTGTTAGGTGTTCTTCACTCCAGAAGGTTCTAAATGATTCTTTGGCAGAATCTTGCTTCATTTTATCTCTCATGCGATTTTTGATTTTTTCTAAAGAGCCACTTTTATTAGCAACTTCAAAAGGATTTTGATTAATCATGTCTACAGAGAGTTCTTCTAGCTCTTCTAATTGTTTTTTTACTACTACAGAATCATAATTTTCATAAATTTTTGTTTTCAGTTCTTCAAAACTATTTAGGTATTTGTCTGTGTCTCGATTAGCTTCAATTCCTTTTATAGGGTCGTATACTTTAACGATCATTGGAATATGGTCAAAATAGAAATCTCTGAAACTAACATAGGTGATATTAAATAGCACTAGGGTGAAATTTAATAGGGCTAAAAATGCCATTATTCTTTCAAATATTGGTACTTTGCGAGTCTTTCGGCGGATATACTTTGTTGTTGTCATTTATGATTTACTGGTTGATATATTTGCGATATTTGATATTTATTATTCAGCTTAAATTTTTCACCATAAATAAAAAGGAGGAAGGAAATAATAAATCCAGTTTCTGTGACTTTCTAACTTTACTAAATCCAGGATTTTTCCATTGATTATGGATGATTTCCTGGGAAGAATAATTTTTGACTAAATATCAATGAAAAATTGAAAACTTATATCAGCCGTTAGAAAGTATAGAATACAAAGTAATAACTACAATCCTAGATGTTCCATGGAACATCCCTAATTTGTTCTACCTAAATGAAAATTGCTATAATCAGACTTAATGTCAGTTTCCGCTACTCACCTTATATATATGTAGTGCTACAGTTTTGAAAACTATATTTCATCAAGATTTTGGCTTCAGTCTTCATACAATAGTTGTATTTTCAACCCAGTTTCTGTGATTTTCTCACCTTAGCAAACCCAGGAATTTATCCTTAGATAATTTTCTCGGAAGAATAATTTTTAACTAAATATAAATAAAAAATTGAAAACTTAATCATAGTTGGGATGCTTTCTCCCATTCACCTTATACCTTATAATATATAGTAGTGCTATAGTTTCAACCAATTATATTTAATCAAGATTTTGCTGCCAGTCTCCACACAAAAGAATTTTCCATCGTCAATGGGAAATTTTCTGGGAAGAATAATTTTCTACTCCAAATGAAACAAATACAAAATTTAAAACTTAATTAGACTTACGCCTGTTTCTGCAATCCACCATCAATCTACAGTAGTGCTATAGTTCTGATTGACTATATTTGATGATTTCGGCGTAAGTCTTCAAAAGTAGAGTAGTTAACGAAGTCAGAAGTCAGGATTTGTTTTTGTAACGGAGAATTTTGAGTAACCCTCCAAAAATATTTCGCCAATTAAGACGGAGTTGGGCAACCCAATTTTTTTGATAAATCCTGCTTAAATAGTGACACCTTCTTGACGAGCTGCATGGGCTACTGCACCAGCAACAGCTGTAGCTACCCTTGTATCAAATACTGAAGGAATAATATGCTCCTTATCAAGGTCTGAAGCTTTCACTAATGAGGCGATCGCTCTAGCAGCTTCTAAGTACATTGTAGACGTGAGAGTAGTGGCTCGACAATCCAGAGCGCCCCGAAATATACCGGGAAATGCCAAAACGTTATTAATCTGATTCGGGTAATCACTCCTACCAGTGGCCATAACTGCCACATCTCCTGTAACTAATTCTGGCTGTATTTCTGGAATAGGATTAGCCATTGCAAATACTATGGGGTCTTTGGCCATAGAACGTACCATTTCTGGAGTTACAACTCCCGGTACACTAACACCTAAGAATACATCAGCCCCCACTAAAGCATCTGCGAGAGTACCTGAAGACTCAACGGCAAATTCTTGTTTTTCTGGATTTAAACCTGTACGACCTTTTGATACGATACCTTTAGAGTCACATAACCAAATTTTATTAGTCCCTGCTTTGCGCAACAAACGAGCGATCGCTATTCCAGCAGCACCAGCACCATTAATAACTATACGAATATCTTCTATAGATTTTTTGACCAATTTTAAAGAATTAATCAAGGCAGCTAAACTAACTATTGCTGTACCATGTTGGTCATCGTGAAATACTGGAATATCTAATATTTCTCTAAGTTTGGCTTCTATCTCAAAACAACGGGGGGCAGCAATATCTTCTAAGTTAACTCCTCCAAAAACAGGAGCAATATTTTTCACTGTCTCGACAATAGCATCAGTATCCTGAGTAGCCAGACAAACAGGAAAAGCATCGACTCCAGCGAATTCTTTAAATAACATAGCTTTACCTTCCATTACTGGTAGAGCGCCCCCAGGGCCAAGATTTCCTAGTCCTAAAACTGCACTACCGTCTGTGACAATGGCAACTGTATTTTGTTTGATTGTAAGGTTGTAGATTTGTTCGGGGTCTTCGGCAACTGCTTTGGAAATTCTGCCTACTCCTGGAGTATAAGCCATTGATAGATCGGCTTGAGATTTGAGGGGTATTTTACCTTGGACTGTTATTTTACCACCACGATGTAAATTGAAGGTTCGGTCATACAGATCGACTACTTTTATTTCTGGTAAAGCTTTGACGGCTTCGACAATTTTTTCACTATGTTCTGTACTGTAGGCATCAACTGTAATTTCTCTAACTGTGATTTGACGATTTTGTTCGAGTAGGTCAATATTGCCGATATTGCCTCCTTCTGATCCAATAGCTTGGGTAATGCTCGCCAACATTCCGGCACGGTTAGGAGTTTCGAGGCGAATTGTTAAACTAAATGAGGGATTTGGTGTTAGTTGTACCATGTTAGGTTTGTTTTAGGTTTTAAGTCCTAAATTTTAGTGTCATCGTAGTTCATCTTAAGTTGTGAGTGAGCATTTCTTGGGTTTAGTCAGGAATTTCTTCATTTGTGTTTTTTTATCCCTAAAATCTACAGTCTTTAGGTGGCGACAAGTTGTAAATTTTATTAAGAATTTTAGGATCTAGCATTATGGAATTTGAAAAGGTTTTAGTGGGTTTTATTTGATCAAAAATACTGTTGAAATTTGCCAATTTTTGCGGAGAGGAAAAATTTGAGATTGAAACCATGACTGTTAAGTTGAAAAATGCTTGGGAATCTAATACCAATTTCATAAAATATTGCTACAGTCTGCTTGTTTTGAGGAGTCAGGAGTCAGGAGTCAGAATTCAGGAGGTAATAATTTTAGTATTTATTTTTACTCTAAGTAAAAATATTCTACTTTTAATTTAAAACAGTCTCATAACCATAATAAATAGTTTTTGAATAAGGTCTTATTTGATTTATATTACCGAAGTTGGAAGCAACTTTACTAACAGTTTTGGTTAGATATTTAGTGCAACTATTTTATTTAAATTCAGTATGATTAATATTTTTTGACTAATATTTTCTGCCCACTCAACTCAGACTGAAAAAAAATCACCAAATCATCTAGAATTGGAAGCTGAATATTAGTTTCTATCTCAAAAAAGATAGAAATTATGAATAATCGGTTGAAAAGTATGTGGAGTCTGATTAATATTTCTTGATTTATATGTTCTCCCAACTCGACTCAGAGTGAAAAAAAAAATCACCAAATCATCTAGAATTGGAAGCTGAATATTAGTTTCTATCTTTGTTGAGGTAAAAAATATTTGGGGAATTTGTCGATTTGTGGGAGAGGAAAAATTTGAGATGTAAATTATGAATAGTTGTTTGAAAAATGCTTGGGAGTCTGATTAATATTTCTTGATTTATATGTTTTGCCAAATCATACTTAAAAAAATCACCAAATTGTCTAGAATTGGAAGTTTAATATTAGCTTATTTATATGCTTTGTGGAGGTAAAAAATAGTTAGGAAATTTACCAATTTTTGGGAGAGGAAAAATTTTAGATCGAAACGATGACTGTTCGATATAAAAAGTATAAAGTATGTGGAATTAGATGAATATTGATAAAGTGATATGTTCTACCAACTCAGACTGAAAAAAATTATCAAATTATCTATAGCTGGAAGCTTAATATTAGTTTTTATGTCTATAGATGTCAAAAAAGTTAGAAGTTTTTGTGGCTTTTTTGTAGCAAAAGTTGATGCTGAAATGTTTAATAACCGCTCACAAGTGGCGATCGCTCATCAAGACAATCAAACAACTTACAGTTTAGCTTTTGATTATAAGGGGGAACCTGAAGAGTTTGCCCTAATTTTACCTGTACCAGTTGTACTAAAAAAGCAAGATGTAAAAGTTATTTCACCCAAACTTTTTCAACGCTTAGATGATTTTACTGCTCCTAGGTTAGTTGACTATGATTATTTTAATAGTAATCCAGATCTATTAAGTGGAGGAGCTAGAGGTGGATTTCCCCGCGAAAATGTAAGAGTTATAGAAAGCTTCACAGTGGGAGAATATGATATTGTTATTTTGAGTGCAACAGAGTCTAATTCTTTGGAAAGTTGGTTAAGAGAAAATCAGTATAAAATTCCTCGAGGTGCTGCTAAATATCTGCAACCCTATATCGATAAGAAACTTTTCTTTTTTGTAGTTAGAGTTAACTTAGAAGCACAAGAAAAACTAGGTTTTCAAAATTTAAGACCTATTCAGTTTACTGTCAAGAATTATCCTCAGATTATGTTACCTTTTCAATTAGGAAAAATTAATTCAGAGGATACTCAGAATATCATAGTTTATTTTTTGAGTGAAACTGGTCGTGCTGAAGTTAGTAATTATGAAAATGTAATGATTCCTAGTAACTTTGATGTACCACAAACAGTAGAGCAAAAATTTGGCGAATTTTATCGAGAATTGTTGATTTCAACTATTAAAGCTACAAACAAAGAAATTGTAGTTATAGAATATGCTTGGGATACAGGTTTTTGTGACCCTTGTAATACAATACCGTTAAATTCTCAAGAGTTGAATGAATTGGGTATGAACGACGAACAAGCATTTATCACCAGATTACATTTACAGTATACAAATAACACTTATAATCAGGATTTAGAATTTACTATTACCTCCGATAAAACTCTTTATCAAGGAAGATATATATTGTTACCAATTGACTACAATGAAGGTAGAAATTATTTCGACGACAAAGTTGAAATTAAAAATCCTTCTGGTAAAGTTATTTCGGAGGTTGAATTAAAAAAAATATTTGAAAAATTTTAGATATCAAAAGTATCTAATACTGGATGGAAAAATTAATCTAGATTTTGATTCGATAAATCTATAGGGAAAATTTTACACATCATATACCGTGGCAAAAATTCTTGTTTTTCATCAACACAATCTCCAGATGTTTCTAATTCCTTTCCCTCTTTGAGTGGATTTACACATATAGCAAGTTTCCCTACTCCTGGCATTAGCGAAATTACTCGATTTTTGAGACTGTCAATATTTTGACCTAATTTATCTGCATCTGATATGGAAGGGGAGATAATGAAAAAAGTTTTGACTCCAAGTGAATCCGGGGCAAAACCAAAACTACATTCATTTAATAGGGATTGAGTGGAAAAACTCAAAGCTTCATAAAAGCGATTAATTAGTGCTTGATAGAAAGATTCACTCAGGGAATGATCGTCGAAAGTCCGTCTAGATAACATAATAAATTTCCTCAAGTAGTATTTTTTTCTGAGAGATGTTAGTTTATCTTAACATTTCTTAAAATTATATATCTATAATTATCCGATCTTCATTATCTAAATCACAAAACTATAAGATAATAATTACTAATCTAAGTGTCCTAAATCACACATCAGACTATTTTCAATTTTTCTATTTCCACCTTTTTGTAATCCAGATAGCTTGAAACTGACTATAGTAATTCTCAGGCATTAGTCAAAGACAAAAATTTAGATTTTAGGAAACAGGGATTACTAAGAACAGGAAATAAGAAATACAACTTTACTTAACTATCCTAAGAAACATCATATATAGAAACAAAGATTGTGGTAATTAAGTTTTAGTTCCTACAGAATCAAGCAGCAGTAAACAGGAGAAAAATCTCAGCAATTTACAACCGTAACTTTTGTTTCATGTCCTATATTTTGTTGACGTAAGCTACAATAAAATACATTTATGTGACAATGGCCACAATGACCACTAAGAATTATAAGTTTAGTTGCTAAAGATTTAAATGGGAGTGTATCAGATATTAATGTTTTTTCTCATAGCAAAAGGCTATTATCTGTAAAAGTTACAAATATTAAACATGACAATGGAACCTACTCTTGAAAAACTCAAAAGTAAATTTGATAAAGCTTTAGTTACTGCTTTTGGTCAAGATTTAGCAGGCACAGATACAATGGTCGTTCCTGCTAGTAATCCCAAATTTGGAGATTATCAATGTAATGTAGCGATGTCTTTAGCTAAGAAATTAAAGGATAAACCAAGGGCGATCGCTACTCAAATTATCGACAATCTTGAGATTACCGATTTTTGTCTTTCACCAGAAATTGCTGGACCTGGCTTTATCAATCTTAGTCTTAAACCAGAATATATCCAAACCTGCCTAGAGGCAATAATTAGGGATGAACGACTAAATATTTCTCCTGCTAAAAATCCTCAGCGAGTTGTGATAGATTTTTCTAGTCCTAATATTGCTAAAGAAATGCACGTTGGACATTTAAGGTCAACAATTATCGGAGATTCTTTGGCAAGGGTACTAGAATTTCAGGGACATGATGTACTAAGGCTAAATCATGTGGGAGACTGGGGTACTCAGTTTGGAATGTTAATTACTTATTTACGGGAAGCTTTTCCGGAAGCTCTAACAACTGCTGATGTTTTAGATATAGGAGATTTAGTTGCTTTTTATAAGCAGTCAAAAAAACGGTTTGATGAGGATGAAGATTTTCAGGAAAAGTCTAGAAAAGAAGTAGTAAGCTTACAAGGGGGTGCGGAGGATAGTCGTTATGCTTGGCAACTTTTATGTAATCAATCTCGGCGAGAATTTCAAGTTATTTATGACTTACTTGATATTAGGTTAAATGAGCGGGGAGAGTCTTTTTATAATTCGATGTTGCCTGGGGTTGTAGAAGAGTTAAATAAGTTAGGTTTATTGGAAAAAAGTGATGGCGCTCAATGTGTATTTTTGGCAGGATTTACTAATAAGGAAGGTGAGCGTTTACCTTTAATTGTACAGAAGTCTGATGGTGGTTATAATTATGCAACAACTGATTTAGCTGCCTTAGTTCATCGGATTGAAAAAGAGGAGGCAACGCGATTAATTTACGTTACTGATGCTGGTCAAGCTAATCATTTTTCTCAAGTTTGGCAGGTGGCAGAAAAGGCTGGTTGGATACCAGAAAATCTAGAGGTTATTCATGTTTCTTTTGGTTTAGTTTTGGGAGAAGATGGGAAAAAATTAAAGACTCGTTCTGGAGAAACTGTGAGGTTGAGAGAGTTATTGGATGAGGCTATAAATAAGGCGCGAAATGATTTGGAAAAAAGACTAAAAGAGGAAAATCGTTCGGAGAGTGAAGAGTTTATTAAAAATGCTGCTCGGGTTGTTGGTTTAAGTGCGGTTAAATATGCAGACTTGAGTCAAAATCGGAATAGTAATTATGTGTTTAGTTTCGATAAAATGTTGGCTTTGCAAGGTAATACTGCTCCTTATTTGTTATATGCTTATGTTCGGGTGCAAGGAATTGCTCGGAAGGGAGAAATTAATTTTGAAAAGTTGAGAAAAGATGCCAAAATTATTTTGCAGGATGAGCAAGAGTTGGTTTTAGGAAAACATTTATTACAGTTGAATGAAGTATTGAATATTGTAGCTGTTGAATTGTTACCTAATCGTCTTTGTGAATATTTATATGAGTTGAGTGAAAAGTTTAATAAGTTCTTTGAAAATTGTCCGGTATTAAAGTCGGAGGAACCTTTGCGTACTTCTCGATTATTGTTGTGTGATGTAACTGCAAGAACTTTAAAATTGGGGTTATCTTTATTGGGAATTTCTGTTTTAGAAAGAATGTGATTTGAACCTGAATTTATTTTTTTGTCTTTCTCACTAAAGAAAACCTTTTCAGTTGAGATTTTAAAGGAATAGTATTTACAAATTATGTAAAATTTTCGAGAAAAAATCACTACTCTTACAGCACTAATAATTTCCCGTTTTATCAAATATTATATTATGACCGAAAAATTTGGGTTTCAAGCCTCCTCTTTTAAAGGGATAAAAAGCGGTCGAGGGATGGCGAGGTTTCCCGCTCTTACAGAGCCGCTCCGCTAA